>CAJXOV010000085.1 GCA_913057815.1 uncultured Flavobacteriales bacterium | reverse complement strand
CCTCTCTATTCGTCGGCAGCGTCAGATGTGTATAAGAGACAGGTTAGTAGGTCCTCCTACAAAATCAGCAAAATCTCCTTGAGCAACAGCCATACATGAACCAATCGCGGTTAAAGTATTGTGATATTCCATATTAACAATATCGGTAATATTAGATACACACACATCGGTTCCAGTTAAAGTACTATAGTAAACTCTTACCATAGGCGCTGGAGCTAAGTTCTTAGCTATACTTTCATCACTATAAGATAATCCAATCACCTTAGTTCCACCCAAAGTAGATTGAGGAGTCATGGTGTAATCAGTTGTATAAAGATTTTCAACAGATAATATTTCTAATCCACTCATCTCAAACTCATACCCTACTATTCTGTTATCCGGATTTAAAACAAATACATCAACATAACCATCAACAATATTAATCTCACCTACGCTTAACGTAGTAGTTTGACTCTGATTAGTAACTTCACTAATCCATTCACAATGATTGTGAACTCCAAACTCATCGATATAGTTAGTTCCGTAAATAGCACATCTAGATAAAGCAGCAGCATCTGAAACTGATATTGCATTATCTGAATCCATATCAGAACATGGTGTAACCTGAGTATCGTTTCCTAAGATATCATTTACATACATCTGAGCATCTGTAGCTTCTATTTCTAAACTAAGATTTGCATCTCCTTTCACTACAAGACCCGGACAGTCACCATTACAATCAGGCTGAGTATCTCCAAAAGGATCTCCTAAACAGTCAGTAGGAACTGAACAAGTTCCAACTGGCTCTACAACGAAGTCTATAACATTTCCATCAATATCTCTATCGAAAGTGAAACAAACTTGAGCCCAGTTGTTATCATACCTTAATTCATACCTTCCATTATTATCAGGAGACTGATCCCAATTAGTTCTAACAACTAGAGTATAAGTCCCTACAGGTACCGTAGTAATATCTACCCACTGACATGCTAGCCCAGAGCTATAATAATCTCCACAATCAGCAGAAATACCCATGTTACTACAACCATACTTGGCTGTACCTCCATCAGAACATTCTAAATCTAAAACACAGAATCCATTTTTAAATCCAATTTCAGGATACTCCACTCCTCCGTTATCATATAATATATATTCTGCGTATCCTTCATAATGATAATGTCCATGACATGGATCAAATTCAAATTGATCAGTATTGTCACTTTCCTGACCTATAAAGTAATCTTGAGTACCAATGTTCTTAATATGAGTAGTAAACCTTACAATATCTCTATCTCCAGTTCCTGCAATACACCCTTCTTGGATATAACAATCGTCAGGTTGAATATTAGTAAGTGTTGTTAGAAATGTAGAAGTCTGTAACACTTCTTGAAGAACATATAAATCAGGTCCTAACCCGTCACATTCTATATCGTCATTGAAATAACATATACCGTTACTAATAGTAGCTAAAGGTTCAAAATTACAAGCATTAATATCCAAACATCCAGTTATTTCACCAATAAAGTTAATCTGAAAATCTACATCACCGGGACAATCATCACCGATGTCACCTATTCTAATGTAGTAATCAACACCAGCTTCAAATAATGGATTAACATTTGACTGAGGTCCGCAAACCTCATCATCATCGTTATAATAGATTGTTGCTTCATTGGTATCATTCCATGGAAGACCTTGACAATAATCATAAATCCAAATCACAGTGTTACATGTGGCCTGATTACAAGTGGTCACATTATATTGTCCAGAGGTTGCTGGAGTATAAACAAACCACGTGTTATCGTAAATTGATGTGTTAATTCCTTCTGCCGCAACAATAGGATCAAAACAACTAGTTCCTTGAGGGCAGTTTAAAGGAGTAGTTTCTCCATTTCCATAAGCACTACTATTAATTACTTCAACACCATTCAGCGTTAATGAATAATATGCTGCACCAAGTAAACCATCACCATACGAATCACTCATAATAAATGAATGGCATCCCGCAGTTAAACATACTGTTCTAGTTGTTGTTCCAGCAGGCATATCTCCTAAAAGGATTTCATCTATTGTATTTCCATTATCATCTAAAAGAACATAAGACATTTCTTGAGGATAATTATCAGGAACAATTGTAATTAAAAGGTTGTCACCAACTACTGAATTTACAGTTACCGAAGAAGAATGAGATAAAACACCATCAGAAACTGTAAGCTCAACAGTGTATGTTCCTGTTTGCCCAAAAACAAAAGAAACATCTTCGCCAGTATCTGAAAGAGTTTCTGGACCAGAAACTGCCCAAGAGTATGTTTGAGTATTTCCTGTACTAGTAGCACCTGAAAAGCTTAATGAACCACCAGGACAGATAACAAGACTAGCAGCTTGTATAACTGCATCTAAAGCAGGATATGTACATGAACCGTCTTCTATAGTAGCAGCTGCATCATAATTGTCAGCTTGATCATCTGTACATCCTGCGCAAGTTAAGAACTCACAGCCAACATCTATAGTAGCAGCTGCGTCATAATTACAAGCTAAAGCATCAGTACATCCTGCACAAGTCAAATACTCACAACTTCCGTCATCAGCGCCAGCTAGTGGATTAAAGTTACAAGCCAACACATCACTACATCCTGGAGGTGCCACATATGGCAAACAGAATGCATGTATAATTTGATTATCAAAATCAGGATCTCCAATCTGAGCTATAACAGTTCCACTTCCGTCAACCAATATATAATCTCCATCGGTTGTACAAGCAAATTGAGTTCCTTCTAACCCATCACCATAAGTATCCATAACTCTCAATTCATAACAACCATCCGCTAAGGAAATAGTTTCAATATATTCTGTGTAATTTGTTAGAGAACCGGCAATCACTCCTATTAGTTCAGTGTCGGTGTCATCATAAATTCCCCAGCTAGTTTCTGTAGCGTAGCAATCAGTATTTAGAGTGAATGTAACATCTGTTTGAGCGTAAAGACCACTACCACAGATAAGTAAAAGGCAAGCGAACGCTGTCCTTAGAAAATAATTTTGATTCATAATTGAATGTTTTGGTTAATCGGTTCACTCCAAAGATAAAGAAATTATCTTAATGTTCCACATTTGACTGATTTCAGAATAAAATATTATCTTCGGCCACCATTTATGCAACCTTAGTACAATTAATATGGTTTTACCAATTAATAAAGTAACATCAACCATGGGAAAAAGATTACTTACACTTACTGCTTTTCTGATTTTCAGTTCATTCGCTATAATAAACGCTCAATTAAGCCTGATATGGGAACCTTATGTTATTCATGATTACCCTACTTTAGCCGATGCCCCAGGTGGTGATGCTGATATATTTGCTCTTGATGGATATATTACATGGAGACTATATGCTCACATGGAATACGGAGATCCAAACACTCCTGATTATCTCACCTCTGTTCTGGGCTCAGGTTCTCCTGACCTAGAAACGTTACAAATAACTTTTGATTGCTGTCCTTACCAACATCCTCAGGGAAGTTTTTGTGGTTGCAATATCAGCCCTGTTGTAATAGGTATAATTCCAGTCTTAGCATTTGATTCGTGGGTAACTTTAGGAATGGAAAACAATGACGTTCCAGGTAGCTTGAATTTTCTCCCAGAACCCCCTATATGGACGGATGATTTTAACAATTGTACGGGTCTTCAAATATTTGATGATAGTTTTAATGGAAGTGCTTGGTTTACACTACCTGGAACAGCAAATGGGTATCCAGATGAAAATGATAATGTTTTAATTGGTCAATTCACTGTCCCTGTCGGATGTCAACTGATTGAGCAAGGAGATGGAGATAGTGGTTCTTTATGCATCAACTATTTTGAAGATGGTGATTTTGACCTTGATACTGGAACCGACTGTATAGCAATCCCTCCACTAAACCCCTGTTTTAACAATCCTATATCTTCAAACCTTGTAGATTCTACAGCGGCATTGTGTTTTGGTATTTGTGATGGAACTGCCCAGTTTGATTTCTCTGGAGGTTCTGAAGATTTAATGATTTCTATAGACCAAGTAGATGCTGTAGGAGATGGAGCTGGACTCTTTTCTGAACTATGCGCTGGAGAGCATGTAGTAACAATCACTGACAACATAACTATAGATGATGAGGGATTGAGCTGCTTTATTACAGACACTGTTACCATTCCAGAACCTTTAGCAGCTGTAAGTGCTTCTTTAACTGTGGTCACAGATGTGGCTTGTGCTAATGATAGCATAGGTGTAGTAGACATTATTGTTTCTGGTGGAACACCTTATACAATTGGTGATGCATATATAGGTACTACTGGTTATGGTGTAAATTATGAATTTATAGCTCCAGATATTATTAGGTTTGATTCTTTAAGCATAGAAGCTGGCATAGAGTTTAGTGTCTTAGATTCTAACGGTTGTGAAGTTTCATTTACACAGGACATAGGACCAATTGGAGCTTTGACTGCTTCAGGAGAGGCTACAAATGTATCATGCTTTGAAGCTGCAGATGGCTCAATTCTACTGACAATTGATGGAGGTTCACCAGATCCTTCGATAACTTGGACACCAGCTGTTAACAGTGACTTAAATCCTACGGGGTTAGCACCAGGAAACTACTCAGTAATTATAGATGATGGTGATAGTTGTCCTATAGAACTATCATTTGATATTACGGAGCCAGATGTCTTTACATTGGACAATGTTATTCCTGATCATATTGATTGTTTCGATACATGCACTGGAAGCGTGACTTTCGACACTAATGGAGGAACTGGAGCAGTTAGCGCTACATTCATTCAAGGAGTTTCCAACGTACTTAATAACGAGTTTTGTGCAGGAGATGTAATAATAGAAGTAAGAGATGAAAACCAGTGTTTTGCAACGCAAACTGTACTGATAGCTGAAGGAGACGAAATTGTTTTTAATGCTTTGGTAACTGAAATAACTTGTCCAAGTGGAACTAATGGGTCTATATGTCTTGAGAATCTTGAAGGAGGATCAGGACCTGTAATTTTATCTATCAACCCTGTAATACCATTTGATGATTTATCAAGTTGTTTTTTAAATGTTGGCCCAGGTAATTTCATCATTTCAGCAATTGATTCTTTAAATTGCCAGTCGGATACGTTAATAGCAATGGCTCAACCAAGTGAATTTATTCCAACTATTACTTCAACAGACGTTACTTGTAATGGATTAGATGATGGAACTATTACAATCCAAATTCTTGGAGGTAGTGGTGAAATTAATTACTTAATCAATAACGCAGGATTAAATAGTGATGGTCTTTTTAGTGATTTAGCTCCTGGATTTTACACATTATCAGGAAGTGACGCGGCAGGATGTCCTTTTGAAGTAGCGGATCAAGTAGAAATAACAGAACCTACATTGATATCAATTACAGATCTAGCTTTAACGAGCCCTGGATGTGGTGGTGAATCAACTGGGACAGCTTCTGTATCTGTAGATGGAGGTACCCCTGGATATTTAATAGGATGGAACTCTAACCCTCCTGCTCCTAACAACAACTTAGTCTTAGAACTTTCTGGAGGAGCTAATTCAGTTCAAATTACAGATGCTAATAATTGTTTGTTAGATTCTACATTTCTTATGGTAGAACCGGAAGAAATCCAGATTGTCTCAAGTGTTCAGGATGTTGAATGTACAGGAATGTGCAATGGATCTTTTGATGTAATTCCTTCTAGTGGTTTAGAACCTCTAACAGTTGATTATGGAAACATTAATAATGACCTTCTTTGTGAAGGTATCTACCCTATAGTGGTAACGGATTCTCTTGGTTGTATTTTTAGAGATACTATTACTGTAGGTTCACTAATAGATTCCGATATTGAATATACTGTTTTTACCACTCCTGTATCCTGCTGGAACGAGGCAGATGGAACGGCTACTATAGCCGTGATAGGTGGACAACCTCCAATAGAATATGACTGGAGAAAAGATGATATTACTATTCAAACTAATTCAACTGCTATAGGATTAATTGAAGATTTTTATACCATTACCATAACAGATGCGCTAGGCTGTACATTTATTGAAGAAGTTTTTATTGATCCTACCGAGGGATGTTTTTACATTTCAAATGCCTTAACTCCTAATGGAGACGGTGCTAATGACGAATGGATTATAGGAGGTTTAGAATACTTCCCAGAAGCTAAAGTAGAAGTGTTTAATAGATGGGGACAACAAGTCTTCGAATCTATAGGCTCGTACACCAACTGGGATGGGAAATTCAATAGTAACCGCCTCCCTGTTTCTGATTATTATTATGTTATTACTTTCGATCCTGATTCACCCCCGCTTACAGGAACGGTAACTATAAAGTATTAATAAACCTTTGACTTTACTCTTATTATGAAAGCTTTTAAAATACTTGCTATACTTATTACTGTTCTTTGTCTGGCACAGACAAAACTAGACGCACAACAATTGTTTAGAAGAACACAGTACGTTTTCAATCCTTACTTGGCTAATCCAGCTGTAGCTGGAACCAAGACATTCTCCCCTGTTATGGCATCATATCGCCAGCAATGGGCTGGATTCAGTGGAGCTCCTACTACTTATACAGTTAGTGCTCATACGAACCTTCCTAATTCAATGGGTGCAGGAATTATCATATTTAAAGATGATGCTGGTGGAGCTATATCTAGGACTGGAGCAGAAATTACAGGTTCTTATAAAGTAGATCTTAATAATGAAGATCAAGTAAGTTTTGGCTTAAGTGCTGTTGTATCTAGATTTCAATTTGACAGCTCTACTCTAGATGTATTAGATTTAGATGATCCCAACCTTTTAACAGGATTAGAAACTAGCACTAATTTTGATGCTAACTTTGGATTGATGGTATATGGATCAGAATATTATTATGGTTTTTCAATAAACAGATTGGCTCAGACTGATTTAGGAGTTAAAACTACTTCAGAATTAATAAAAAATCAAAATGCCCGACATTTCAATGTAATGGCTTCGTATGATTATGAAATAGATGAGGAATTGACTTTCCAGCCTTCTGGATTATTAAGATTTACTGGATTTACACCAGTTCAATTTGATATTCACTTAAAAGCAATCTATCAAAAGTCTTTCTGGTTAGGCGTAAGTTATAGACACCAAGATGCTATAGCTCCATCATTTGGGGTTAAAGTAGGAGACTTTGTAGCTGGTTACAGTTATGATGTTACTACGACTAAGTCTGTAAGAGAATTAAGCCCTCACACTCATGAAATTAATATTGGGTATAATATTCCAAGAGGCGATCCGAGATTCAGAGAACAAAACTCAATAGGAAAGAGAAGAATTAGTAGAAGTAGATTAAGATAAATTTTGGCTAGAAATTTGTTTTAGAGATTTTAAATTATAAAAATGAGAATATTAATTACCCTTGCTTTATGTGCTATAGTGATATTTACATCAGCTCAATATGAAGAGCTCGTAATAGTAAAAGTAGAAAACAAAGGAATAGTTCCTGGTACAACTTATCAGTTCTACGCACAATTTAAAAATGAAAATGATCATGTACACATTATCTTCGGAGATGATGTAAAGGAATTGATTGTTCAATCCACAGAGCCATTCTATCAAAACGAATTTGGTGGAGCGATGTCAACTAACATTAACGCCAAACTAGATAGCTTAGATAAGACTTTAAAGTATGATTCATACTTATCTATTGGAAGAACCAATTCTGATGAAAACTACTTGAGTAATTTCAATTTAGACTTGAGTGAATTTGAAGCAAAAGGAAGTGGAATAAGAACTGATAATGGAGCATGGTATGTTACTCCTGATCAAACTCAGGCTTACTGTAAAAACGGAAACAAACACATTCTTGTTCTTCAATTAACGACTAGTGGAAACATCACTGGTCAATTAAGTATGCAAGGAAAAGACAACAAAAGCTTTATATGGAGAGAATTAGCTATTCCAATTTCTTCTGAAAATGCTATTTCTGAAAAAGAATTTAATAAAATTCAAAAACAGAACTTAAAGACATTCAAAAAGACTGGTCTTTAATTAAAAGATTTTGTGTCTAGTCCTAAATAACCGTTACAGGTTTTAGACTAAGATACTTAATTTATTAA
>CAJXOV010000084.1 GCA_913057815.1 uncultured Flavobacteriales bacterium | reverse complement strand
AGAGAGGTCTCGTGGGCTCGGAGATGTGTATAAGAGACAGCATCTAAACCGTTCGAAGAAAAATATAGAGTTCCCTTTTTATCCACATACGGAAACAGCTCATTCTTAGGAGTATTTATTCCGTCCGGTAATCTCTTAGGTGCTGACCAGGACTCATCTGTCCTATATACTATCCATAAATCAGATGCTCCTGCTCCTTCTTTCATATCTGAAGAGAAGATCATAAAACTCCCATCTGGAGAAATAGCAGGATGAGCCACATTGAAATCATGATTTTTAGCATTGTAAGGAAACGATTGAACTCGTGTCCAAATTCCGTCTCTTTTGGCTGCTTTGAATATCCCTAATTTAAATTCTTTACTTGGTCTTATCTTTTCATCTTCAGTTACAATATTCGAAGTATACCAAAAAGTTCTACCTCCGGGCTCAAACGATAAACTTCCATCATTTAAAACAGAGCTAATTTCTTTAGATAGCAATTCATTCTGGTTTTTAGAATCACCAATTCCTTCTTTAGCTACATAAAGATTAGTGTAGTAATTGTCATTTTCATCTAAATATGTTTTTAGAATCTCAGGTTTCTTATTTGAACTGAATACAACTCCATCTTTTAACAGACCTGCACAGTACTCAGCGTAATTCGTACTGAATTTAGCCTTTTTCACTTCATAATTCTGGGCTGTGCATTGCAAAGCAGAGAAAAATAATGATATGACAATTAGACCTTTCATTTTAGAAAAACCTAGGATTAGAAGCCCTAGAACGATATTTTATATCATACTGTAGTGTGATTTCATGTGAACCTTTACTGGCTAATGAAAGAGCATTTAATGTGAAGTCATAGCTATATCCAATTTGAAACTGTTTCGAAATATTGAACCTTGCTAAGAAAAGGATAGCATCCTGACTTCTATAGCTAATTCCTGCTACTATAGTGCTTTTATACCCTAAAAGAGCATTTACATCTACCTGAGCACCAAAAGAATGCTGGTACTTCACCAAGACAGATGGACGCAAGGACCATTCTCTATTAATTTTATAATTATATCCACCTGCTAGGTGCATATGATAATTTGAAAAATCACTGTTAAATTCTACTTTTCGGCCTTCTTTTAGAGTGTGTCCAAGCATAAATGGAATAGAAAAGCTCAGGAAGTATTTTTTAGTGTAGTAGTAAGTTCCAAAACTTACATCTGGTAGAATAACTCTTTCAGTCATTAAAGGAATAGCATCATCTCCGTCTGTAGTGGTAACTACATCCTTCCAACTATTTTTATTCATAAATACTCCAGCGGCTAACCCAAATGATAAAGTTCCTTTATACAACTTATTTCTATAAGCTATATTCCCGAAGACTCCTGTACTCTTGCTAATTCCGATGGATTCATTCGTTAAAAATAATCCTGGAGCTAACTTTTCATTTTTTAGAACTGTATGAAAACTTAAAGTTTGGGTGTTAGGAGCTCCATCGATACCTACCCATTGATTTCTGTTACTAAAAGTGAAACTTGTAGAGTTTCTACTTCCAGCAAAGGCAGGGTTCAAAGGCAGACCGTTTTGCATATACTGAGACAGAACTGTTCCGTTCTGACCTACGCAAGCGAAAGCCGATAGCATAATGATGATATGTAGAGCTAAAGTTTTTATCTTTTTATTATTACATATCCTGAAAAGACTTCCTCGTCAAGTGTGAGTACATAGAAATAAGTATCGTCAGGTAATTCTGCGCCTGCGTTGTTTCTGGCATCCCAGTCGTTATTATAGTTGTTGTTTTCATAAATCGGTTTACCCCATCTATTCATAATAGTTAAGTTCTTATCCTTGAAAGAATTCAAACCTTCTATTTCAAATACATCATTTACTCCATCTCCATTAGGAGTATAAGCTGATGGAATGATAAATCCTTCCACTGTTATTATTATCTCATCTGATACGGGTTCACATACCTCATTGGTTACAGTAACCTTAAACATATTTTCACCTAGTGTCAAATCATAGACTTCAGTTTCTAACAATGTTTCATCCTCAAAAGAGACATTCGTATCTTCAGATTCCCATAAAACTTCTCCTTCACCTGTCTTTGTAGCCACTAATTCTGCTGAAGTAGTAAAGTCCAATATGAAACCTGCACCTGCATCTACTGTGGGTTGTTCAAACAATGTAATAGATGCACTATCAGAAGCGAAACATCCTATATTATCATCTATGTACCTTCCACTTAAAATCAAGGTTACCTCTTCTGTTTGCTCTAAGGAAAGCATGGCAGTATTCTCATTTGAAGGAATATCTTCATTAGTTGTTGACCAATTAAATGATATCTCAGCGTTTTGTGGAATTAATAACTCAATATCTAATCCACATCTGTCTTCTAAGTCAGGTAGATTAATCACTGGCAAATCATAAACAACTACATCAATCGAGTCGGAAACAAAGCAATCCTCATCACTTGAATCCCTTTGGTATTTAATTTTGTATTGTCCTGAACCTAAATCAGCAGGATTCAATTGTTCTGCAGCTTCTACATTTTCATAATCAGTTCCGTTAAAATCAGAAAACAACCAGAATGTTCCGCCTTCCGAAGATTGGCCATCAATGTCTGTAAAGTTTAGAGCTCCTTCATTTACACATAAGTCGGTGTCATCCAATAATATTTCAGCTATTAAAGCCTCAGTTATATTTACATTTACAATACACTCATCTGAATTTCCATATTGATCCATGGCGATGTATGTTAAAGCATAACTGCCTGGTTCAGTAAATAGTTCATCATCTTGGATAGGGTCATCCTCACTTTGAACTAAAAATACATCACCTTCGCAGTCTACAGCTTGTATTTCTGGAATAAAAATCTCTTGAGAGCAGAACTCGAAATTTACTGTAGGACAATCAATTATTACTGGAGCGGTATCATCTATTACCGAAAGTACAAATGATGTATCTATTGAGTTTCCGTAAATATCAGATGCTTCATAAGTAATAATATAGTCTCCCGATGGAAAAAAGTCATTCTCAATTTCAGGATCACAGGATGCTGTTACTGTTACCTCATGGTCACATGGATCTGCTGCCAAGGGTAATGGGAAATCAAAATTATAACCACACTCAGAACCGTTAGCCTCACTGGTGAAGACTGTCAAATCATCTGGTATCTGTGTTTCGTCCACCCAATAAGGTGCAGTCTCATCATTTACTACAATATTAAGCGGTACTATTGAAGCATTACCAGCCTCATCAATTATTTCAAAACTTAAGGTATCTACTCCAACTATCTCCACAAACATATCTCCTAAGAACGTTACGGATAAGTTTTCTACTGAAGTACAATTATCTGCTTGAACAAGTACATTCCCCTGATTAATAATTCCATTTAAATATGTATCATCAATTAAAGAGCTACATGTGTAAAACACTTCCCCCATATTAAAATAGGAACCTAAATAAAGTTCGTAGGATGCAGGGTTGGCTCCTGTAGGGTTAGTTAAATCTTCCATAATTAACGGAATAGAGTCAATTCTAGAATTATTAGATTCATCTACTGCGGTAAATACTATTTGATTAAAAGACTCATAATCCCCAACTTGATACGTACCTGGCTCAGGCATTTGCGTGAAAATAACTTCACCACAGGTATCATCGAAATCTACTATTTCAGAATAGTCAAGTATTTCAACTTCACAATTTCCAAGTTTTTCTTCTCTCACAGTATCTCCAAGCATTGAAAGATCAATTCTAGGTGGAGTCAGATCTATGAATGTAACAGAGAAGTTACAGAAAGCTGAATTTTGATTCCCTATTATGTCACTGCTGGCATCTTTTGCTACTATTTCTATATCGTAAGGAGAATCTATGGTCCAGTTTTGATCAAAGGAATCCTCATTTACAGTACTGCTTAGAGAATAGAACACATCTGATATTCCACTACAATCTTCTATAATTAACTGGTCTCTAAAATCATCCAGTAAAAAAGTACAATCCTCTGTTAGAACCATAGTAGTGTCATTAGGGCAATTAGTTATCACTGGTGCTGTAGCATCATAAATAGTGATCAGAGTTTGACAAGTCGTTGTGTCTGAAGCATCAGATACAATGTAATCCACGATGAAGTAATTTTCATCTGGCGACTGATAATAAACATCTGTGAAATCTATAATAGTATTTCCTAAATAGTCAGTAACTATTATATCTATATCTAATTCCTCATTACACTGACCTTCAATTTGTACATGATTTACTAGATCAGTAATATCTGCGGTACAATCGGATTCTATATCAGTTTCCAAATTAAACTGACATAATACTTCTGGAGCAAATAAATCTATTACAGTTAGTAGCTGACTAAAAGTAGATACATTACCATTTCCGTCTTCTATGGTCCATTCCACAAGAGTTTCTACTCCTGGAGTTAATGATTCGACAGTAGGATTAGCCGTTATTACAAGATCTTCAGGAGTAGTACAATTATCTACATATTGTAACGCTGGACCTATTCTATCACAAGTAAACTCTTCTATATAGTATTCAACAGTTCCTGCATGAACACCTTCTGGAACTGGCGCTATAGTATCTCTTACGGCCAATATAAATTCTTGAACGCTAATGTTATTATTAATATCGGTCACAGTAAATTCAATTTCATAGTCTGAGTTTGGTAAATATTCATTTCCATCTCCCATGACTATACTTTGAATTCCACAATTATCTTTAATTTCTAGATCTTCATGATTTTCTACATCCTCAAAAGTAATTCCGCAAGCAAATTCATTAAACACCTCATATGGTGCTGAATAAGCCCATAATGTGTCGGTTACAATAATTACTGGAGGAGTATTGTCTATTACATTTATCATAAATGAATGCGAAGTAACATTCCCGGATGGATCGATAGCTTCATAGATTACTTCATGATTTCCGGTAGAATAAAACTCTCCTGGCTCTTCAGTGTTAGTGATAGTAAACACAGAGCAGTTATCAAATACTGAAGGAGACAACCAATCTACCTCTATTCCACATGTATCAGTCAGTGCATCAATATTAATGACTGCAGGCAGCCCTGTTATTATTGGGTTTATTGTATCCAGAATAATAATTTCTGTTTGACAGGTACTAAAGTTGGACATATCATCTGTCACTCTTAATGTGACAATGACATTGTTTAGTAAGTCAGAACATGAAAAGTTCGTTCTATCTAAAGAATAAGTTAAGTCAGCGGTGCAATTGTCATCAGATCCTAAATCAGTCTCTTCTTCTAGAATAGATGCCACGCCTGTTTCATCCAGATGTACTTCCAAAACGGAAATACAAGTGGCTACAGGAGCAGTATTATCTGCTGGGTTTACGTTAAACGTACAAGATGACGTATTTCCCGATTCATCTCGTGCCTCTATTGTAATCAAAGTAGATTCAGTAATTATGGTTCCTTCTGCTGGAGTTTGGGTGAGGATTATGTTCTCTGCATTAGTACAATTATCGCTGAGTGTTACTAAATCGCCAGTATAATCTAGAATGACGAATTCACAGTTCTGATCGAAATCTGTAGAAATATCACCCTGACACACAACTTGTGGTTCCTCATTATCATTTACTGTAATTGTAAATGATTTAGTTACTTGATTTCCATGAATGTCTGTAACAGTATATGTCACGATGCTCTCTCCTTCTGGAAAAGAGTCTCCTGAAGATGCAGATTGTACAATTGTATCAATTGAACAATTATCAGAGGCAATTGGATCGATCCAAATTACTTGTGCTTCGCAAATTCCAGGATCATTATTAACCGTAATATCAGATGGCATGTTCACCAATTCTGGGTCTTGAATATCTTCAACTATTATTGTAAGATTAGCTATGGTAGTTAATCCATTTACGTCATCCACTGCAAAAACGACAGCATGTGTTCCCACATTAAAAAGATCTCCAGAGGTATGGTCTTCACTATAAGGATCTACTCCGCAGTTATCTGTAATAGTAGGAGCAGGCCAAAACACATTTGCTGAACAATTTCCAATATCGTTTCCAACTGTAATCGTATCAGAAACAAAAGTGATTACTGGAAATTCCACATCTATAACTTCAATAATGAAATTCTCTTCATATGTATTTCCTGAATCATCAGTAGCGGTATAAGTCACAGTCGTTTGTCCTACCGGAAACTCATATCCAGAAGAATAGTTGCTGGTGAAACTAACCAATGTACAATTATCCGAAGCTGTAGGCTCGGTCCAGATAGCTTCTGCCCCGCATGAATTAATCTCTGAATTCAATACCTGCCCTAAAGGTATTCCTGTAATTTTAGGAAGTTGTGTATCATTTATCGTAATTGTAAATGAATCCTCAGTAGTATTTCCAGCTAAATCAGTAATTAAATATAAAACTGTATGATCTCCGACAACGAAATTGGCTCCGCTTGTGTGTGATACACTTACAATTGAAAAATCACAATTGTCATTTATAACTGGATCTATCCATGTCACCATGGTCCCACATTCACCCTCATTTGCTTCTGCCTCTATATTTCCATCTGGAAATGTTATAGTTGGCTTTTCAGTGTCTACAATTGTGAAGGTAAAACTCTCTGTAGTTGCATTCCCTGCTCCATCTACAACTGTATATTCTACGGTATGAGGTCCTATGGCAAAATAATCTCCTGAATTAAAATCTGAAGTAATAGTTAATGGCGCCAAACAATTATCCGAAACACTAGGTTCAAGCCAGCTCACTTCTGCTCCGCACATTCCATTGTCATTTGGAATATTTGATGTAAAAGAAGGAAGGTCTGTTATAACTGGAAATTCTGTATCTCGAATAGTTATGTTAAAGCTTTCTGTTATTTCATTTCCATTTCCATCATCTGCTGTATATGTTACTACAGTAACTCCGACTGGAAACGTTTCTCCTGGTGCGTGATCTCCCAGCATACTAACTAGCAAACAATTATCATCTACAGTTGGCTCTAGCCAATTAACCATTCTTCCGCATTCGCCTGTCGTGTTTGGTAAATCTATGTCTGCTGGCATTCCACTTATTACGGGAAATTCAGAATCTGATATAGTCACTTCTATAGTGAACTCCACTATGAGTGGGTTTCCATGTATATCGGTTATTGTATATGTTACCGTTGTACTTCCTACAGGAAATGTAGCTCCTGATAAGTAATCTGATTCGATCGTTCCTACTGTACAATTATCTCCTACTACTGGATCTGACCATGTGACTATAGCTCCACAATTTCCTGGATCGTTTACTTGATTAATGTTATTTACTGATGTCAGAATCACTGGTGCTTCTGTATCATTAACTGTAACTGTAAATGACCCTGTAGTTTCATTTCCTGAGTTATCTATAATGGTGTACGTCACTTCTGTGTCTCCTACTGAAAAGAAGGTGTTACTAGAAACATCAGAAAAAGGAACTTGGCCTAAAGGACAATTATCTGAGGCAGTAGGTAGAACCCAACCAACCACAGCTCCACATTGACCTAAATCATTACTAACCTCAATATCAACTGGTAAATTCACCAACTCTGGTGATTCGTTATCCTCAACTATTATAGTAAGATTAGCGATAGTTGTTAACCCATTCACATCATCTACCGCAAAAACTACTGTATGTGTTCCTACATCAAATAAATCTCCTGAAGTATGGTCCTCACTGTAAGGATCTACTTCACAATTATCTGTTATAGTAGGCACTGGCCAACTCACATTAGCTGAACATAAACCAGATGTATTTCCCACTCGTATAGTATCTGAATCAAAAGTGATAACTGGAAACTCTACATCAACAACTTCTATTATAAAACTTTCAGTATGCGTATTTCCTTTTTCATCTAGAGCGGTGTAAGTCACGGTAGTTTGTCCTACTGGAAACTCAAACCCTGAAGAGAAGTCACTTGAAAAAGTATCTAGTGAACAATTGTCAGCTGCCGTGGGTTCTGCCCAAACGGCTACTGCTCCACAAACATTCGGTTGAGAGTTTAACAACTGATCTATAGGCATGCCTGAAATCACAGGTGCTTCCGAGTCATTTACTGTAATAGTAAAAGTCTCCGTCACTAAATTGTTTCCTATATCTCTTATGGTATAACTTATAGCTGTCTCTTATACACATCTGACGCTGCCGACGAATAGAGAGGT
>CAJXOV010000083.1 GCA_913057815.1 uncultured Flavobacteriales bacterium | reverse complement strand
CTTTTTAAAAGAAATAGAAAAGGCCAAAGAAATTTATGACCTACCCAGCATCCATTTTAAATACTTATTAATTTTATTTAGAGGTGAATTTTTAGACGGGAAAACAGAAAAATGCGAAGAACTACTTGAAAAAATGAACGAGCTGAATATCTCGTCTAGTCAATTTTTTGAATACTCTCAATTAGAACTTTGTAAAATTAAAATCGAGGTTGAAAAGGGACTATTCAATGAGGCGTTGCAACGCATTAACAGAAACGAAAAAGAAACAGAGCACTTTTATGATACGGTAAAATTGATTGAAATAACCGAAATAAAGGCCAAATGTTTTTCTGGCTTAGGAAATTTTGAAGAAGCATTCAAAACCTCCTTAGATCTGAAACACCAAACTGACTCTATTAATGAACCTCTAAATGAAGCTAGAATGCTTGCTTTAAAAATGGAGCATGGAATTGATAGAGAATTGATTGAACTAAGGGAAAGTAATACCAGAACAAATTTAGAAGTAGAAAAAAAGAACCTTCAATTTTTAACAGCATTCCTAGGTGTTATTGTTTTGCTAATACTTTTAGGCATAGCCTATTACAGATTTTCTGTAAAAAAGAATCAGACAAAAAATCTAAAGCGTATAGTTGAACAAAGTACTCAAGAAATCAAATTAGCTAATTCCTCCCTTAAGCAGAAAGTAGATGTGCTGACAGCTTTTAATCATATTACCTCTCATGATTTAAAACAACCGATTAGAAATATTAGTTCTTTCACTAGTTTGCTCTTAACCAAAAAGCATGAAAACGTAGATGCAGAATGTGAAAGATACCTCGGCTTCATTGACCGTGCTTGTTTTCAATTAAATGATTTACTAAATAGTTTAGAGTATTATAACTCTATAGAATCCGAGCTTAATAAAGAAGTTAAATTCAGCAAAACATCGCTTGTCGAAATCATTGACCAATCTGTAGATTTAGTCACAATTTCTCCAGAAGACGAAATAAAAATATTGCCCAGTATTGGCACTGTGAAAATAATTACAGCTTCAAGTTTTGTAGCTATAATTATTAAGAATCTTATTGAAAACGGATTGAAATATAATGACCGGCAGAGCGGTTTAATCGAAATTGGATTTAGTTCGTCAAAAACTGAACACATTATTGCCATATCCGATAATGGAATAGGAATTAAACCTGAATATCATGAGAAAATTTTCCTCATGTTTGAAAGGCTGCATTCTAAAAGTGATTATGAAGGCACAGGCCTAGGCTTAGCTATTTGTTGTAGACTAGCAAATGCACTTCATGGAAAAATAACTGTTGAAAGTGAATTAGGAAAGGGATCTACATTCAAGCTCCATTTACCGGTCAGGTAATGCATTAAAATTCGAAAGTGAAGAGTTAGACACAAAAGGAAAACAATTTCTATTTTATACCAATCAGTATATTTCGTACTTTTGTATTCCATGACTGCTAAATCGGAAAAAACTACAGATTTTATTCTAGAACAAGTCGCTCCTATTTTTAATAGATTAGGATATGTAGGTACAAGCATGTCCGACATTACTAATGCCACTGGATTAACTAAAGGTGCCATCTACGGGAATTTTAAAAACAAAGAAGATTTATCTATACAAGCATTTAACAGAGTCATAAAGTTGTCAATCGGGTACGTTAGCCATATGATGATGAAACATGCAAAGGCCAAGGACCAGTTGAAAGCATTAACTGATGTTTACAAACGGTATTATGAAATCACATTAGACTTGGGTGGATGTCCAATAATAAACATGGGATCTGATGCTAACAATCAACACCCTGCCCTTATGGCTCGAGTAACATCCGTTATGAAAAAACTAGTCAGCAACATTGCAGTCATAATTGAGCAGGGACAAAAAGAAGGAGATTTCAAAATAGAGATTAACCCACAGGAGTTAGCTATGAGGATATACTCAACCATACAGGGTAGTATTTTCACCTCCACTATGATGAAGGATGAAAACCATATGCCTCGTATGATGGAGTATTTGGAAAACGCAATTACCAAAGAACTACATATTTGATTTTTTTTACCTAAAAATATACCGAACGGTATAAAACAACAGAAATATGAAGACTATATTATTTTTAACAAGAGTTTATTTCAAATTCCTAAATGCTATTGATTCCAAAACAGCAGGAAAGAAAGCTTTTAGGTTATTCCAAAAAACCAATTTATCAAAGATAAAACCTAAAGAAAAAAAGTACTTACTGAGTTCATCAACTTTTAAAATCCAAACCGAGTTTGGAAAAATAGCATGTTATGAAAATGGAGACCCACAGAAATCAACCTTCCTCCTTGTCCATGGATGGAACTCAAATGCAGGCAGTTTAGGTCTTATTTCTGATGAGCTGGTAAAAAAAGGCTATCACACCATATCGTTCGACTTACCAGCCCATGGAAACAACTCCAATACTCACACTAATCTCCTAGAATGCAAAGAAGTAATGAAAACAATACTAAAAAGAATAAGAACTTCCGAGCCAATATCCATTATCTCCCATTCCTTTGGTTCGTTGATAACATCATACGCTCTTAGTGAGTTATCTATACAAACAAACCATTTGGTATTCCTGACCTCTCCTCAAAAATCAAAACATATTTTCGATTTTTTCAAAGAAACTGTACAGTTATCAGACAAAGCATATCATCATATGATAACCTTAGCTTCTAACCTTCTGAAAGAACCACTTTCAAAAGTGAATGCTTGCGATAAATTATTGCTCGCCAACTTCAATCATTTAACTCTTATTCATGAAAAAAAAGATAAAGTTCTCCCATTCCAAAACTCTGTTTTCATAAATGAAAACATTGAGAATTCTACTTTAGTAGCACTTGAAAAAGTAGGTCATTACAGGATGCTCTGGAATAATAAAGTATTAGAAGAAATAATGAAAGCTGTTCAACATTCGATGGCTAAAAAAGATGAACCAATTAAAGCGTTGCAAATATGACACTGTTCCAATTCAACGTATATTGTAATATGGAAAATTTTGATTGGACATGTTTTACTGTGAAGTCTGCTGTGAAAACAGATATGAAAACAATTTATGACGCTTGGACTATTCCTTCTGAAATCAAAAAGTGGTTTTTAGAATCAGCTAAATACCTTGACTCCGAAAACAAAACACTTGACTACAAATCTAACTATACCGCTCCATGTAGTTACGAGTGGAGATGGTACAACTATGGAGAAACTGAGAAAGGAAAAGTGTTAGAAACAAACGGAACCGATTTCATTGCATTCACATTCGCTGGCAACTGTAGAGTAGAAGTCCAGCTTTCATCTTATGAAGACTACACCATTATAGCCATCACTCAAAAAGACATCCCAACGGATGATGCATCTAAAAAAAATGTGCGATTAGGCTGTCATGGTGGGTGGAGTTATTTTCTGGAAAACATCAAGTCTGTATATGAAAATGGAAACGACCTCAGAATAAAAGACGCGGGCCTTCACAAAGCCATTAACAAGAAATAGCCTTAGTATATCAAGATAGAATCTGTCTCTTGGAACGTGTGAAAAAGGTTGTTCTTCCTATGCAAACTTCTGAACAATGCGAATCTCGTAGAGTTCGCCTTTTTGAAACTTATGAAGTACTTTTCATTACCGCTTTTTTCACTTTTACTTTCCTGTATATTCGCTTTTGATTAAGTAGAGAAAGACTTAATTCCTAAACTCTATTCAAGCCAAAACCAACGAATACGCATGATAAAACTATCATTCAAGAATCCTTATTTAGTAGTCGTTTTAGCTATAGTGGTTTGTGTGCTCTCCGCAGTTCTTATTCCTAGAATGCCTGTGGATATTCTACCTCAGTTTAAGAAATCTGCCATGCAGATACTTACTCTTTATCCAGGAATGCCTGCTGAAGTAGTAGAGAAAGACATCACCAGTAGAATGGAAAGATGGACAGGACAATCTCCTGGGATAGAAAAGCAAATTTCTAAAAGCATTATGGGAGTTAGTATGGTTACTAATTACTACGGAGAAGATGTAGACCCTGCGGAAGCCATGGCCAATACTTCAGCCTACGCCATGAGTGATATGTATTACCAGCCTCCAGGAACGCTCCCTCCTATGGTTCAGCCATTCGACCCTACAGCGAGTAAGCCACTAATGCTCCTGACGGTAAGTTCAGATGTAATGAGCGGTAAAGAGCTCTATACAGAGGCATACACCAAGTTAAGACAAATGCTCAGCGGAATCCCTGGAATAGTAGCTCCTGCAGCTTATGGAGGTTCTAAAACTAGAGTTTACATCTATGTAGATCCAGGAAAACTAGAAGCACTTAACATTTCTCAAACTGAAATAAGCCAAGCCATAAAAGATAACACCACTATGATTCCTTCTGGTATAGCCGAAATAGGCTCTATCAATTATGCTATAGATGCCAAAGGAATGATAGTAGATGTGAAAGAATTCAATGATATAGTCATTACCTATAGAAACGGAAATCCTATCTACGTAAAAGACATTGGCCATGCTGAAAAAGCAGGTGTAATACAAACCAACATAGCCAGAGTAGACGGAAAAGAGCAAGTTTACCTTCCTATTTTCAAAAGACCCGGTGCCAACACCATAGAATCGGTAAACGGAGTAAGAGCTGCACTTCCTGTGCTTAAATCTAGAATGTCGGATGGTATAGAGCTTAACGTGATTTTCGACCAGAGTTCTTATGTACAAAATTCCATATCGGGACTGGCTTATGCTGGGCTCAGTGGATTGGCTTTGGTCATTATCGTACTGGTTCTTTTCTTAGGGAATTGGCGTTCTGCCCTTGTGGTTTCTATTAGTTTACCACTCTCTATCCTCTTTGCCTTTATAGTTCTCTCGATGACTGGCCAAGCTATCAATAGCATCACGCTGGGTGGAATTACCCTTGTGCTTGGATTGCTCGTAGATAATTCCATAGTCGTTTTAGAGAATATAGACAGACACTTGAAAATGGGCAAACAAGCGTGGCAGGGAGCCATGGATGCAGCTTTAGAGGTAGCGACTCCTGTACTTGCTTCTACCCTCGTGATTATAGTTGTTTTTGCTCCTGTGATTTTCTTGACTGGAATGGCCAAGTTCCTATTCTCTCCGCTAGCTATTACAGTAGCCGGAGCGTTACTGGGTTCTTACATATTTTCTCTTACGCTGGTTCCTTTGCTAGCTGCTTACCTCTTTAGAAATAGACTTCCTTCTTCAGATGGAAAACAGGAGAAATCGATGTTTGGTTTCTTCCAGCGGTTTATAGAATGGCTGCGTAGCAAATACCAGAACAGCTTAAAATCAGCTCTTAGATTCAAATGGGGAGTATTGGCTACAGTGGCTTGTATGTTTGTAATCTCTCTCTTCGTAATGAAGAATGAGCTTGGATATGAGCTCTTTCCGCAGTCTGATGTAGGTCAAATGGAAATAGAAGTGAGAATGGAATCAGGAACTCCACTTAAAACCGCTGAAAAGACCATTATAGAAATGGAGGCTCTGGTAAGAAATAAATTAGGAGGAGACCTTCAACAGTTGATTTCTAACATAGGAATCTTCTATGATCTTCCAGCAGCCTATACTCCCAACTCAGGAACTCAAGATGCATTTATAGGAGTTCAGTTAAAAAACAGCCATGAAACAAGCACCTTCGACTATGCTATAAGACTTCGTGAACGAATGGCAGCCAATTTTCCAGGAGTAGAAATCAGCTTTAATACTGGTGGACTAATCACCGCTGCTCTGAATGATGGAAAGCCCGCTCCTATTGATGTTCAAGTAATCGGGAATGACTTATACAAACTTCAAGAAATAGCCGAACAGATTAAAGATTCTATTTCTAGTATCACGGCTACTAGAGATATTAGAGTATTGCAACGCTTGGATCAGCCTACCAAGGATATAGACATAGACCGAATTAAAGCCGCAGAATTAGGTGTGAAGCCAGTGGATGCCATAAAAAACATGGTTTCTGCGTTAAACTCCTCTGCCACGTTTGATAAAGCTTTCTGGATAGATGAAAACAATGGAAACCACTACTTCGTGGGGGTGACCTATCCCGAGGAATTAATCAACGATGAAAACATCCTTAAAAACGTAAATGTTACGAGCACTACACATGACAAGCCTGTGCCTTTTAGGAACTTTTCTGAAATCTCAGAATCAACTAATCCTGTGGAGATTAACCACTACAACTTACAGCGTGAGTTTAACGTGTATGCAAATGTTGTAGGTGCTGATATTGGCTCTGTTTCTGATGAAATTCAAAAGAAGCTTGACTCCATAGAACTGCCTGTAGGATATACAGTGGACTTTAGAGGGGAAGTAACCACTATGAAGAGCTCATTTAGTGATTTAGGATTAGGATTAGGGTTGGCTGTGATTTTGGCCTTTCTCATTATCATGCCTTTGTTTAAGTCTGTTAGGCAACCATTAATTATCCTATTAGCCTTCCCGCTAGGAATAATCGGAGTTGTATTATTAATGTGGCTTACCAATACCAACTTAAATATTCAGTCGCTCATGGGAATTATCATGATGGTAGGAATAGCCGTTTCTTATGGTAACATCCTTATAGACAGAATAAACGCCCTTATAAAGGAAGGGAAAGACAAAGCTGAAGCTATTCTCTCTGGAGCCAGCGATAGATTCAGGCCTATACTCATGACAGCAGGAACAACTATTTTCGGACTTCTACCAACAGCCATGGCTAGTGGTGCTGGTTCAGAAGCTAATGTTCCTTTAGCTATAGCGGTAATAGGTGGAACCTTTATGGCTACACTCCTTACGCTATACGTGATTCCTATCTTGTATTTTTTGATAGCCAAAAAAACTACATCTACTCATCAAACTGAGCTCAACTAATTAGCATATGATTCAATCAATTTATTCTTCTATTTCATTTTTGATACTTGTAATGCTGGTTTCTGCATGCGGAAGTGAAAACTCATCTGCCGGAACTGCAGCTGCTTCTACTGAGCAGAAAACTCAGATAGTACAAGTGGTAAACCCTATAAAAAAGACCTTTACCGAAGGAGCACTAATTACAGGTTCAGCAGAACCTAACCAACAAGTGATGCTGTACGCTATGGAAAGTGGTTATGTACAAACCATGCATAAGGATATAGGAGATGCAGTAAGAAAAGGAGATGTGATAGCATCATTAGAAAACCCGCAAATCAGTGGAGATTTCCAAGAGAAAAATGCCATGCTGGCTTCCAAGAAATCTACTTACGAAAGGTTAAAGTCTACGTATGAAACTACGCCTGCTATCACTCCTCTTCAGCTAGTAGAAACTGCAGAAGGTGAATACCTTTCTTTAAAAGCTGCTGTAGACGCTGCGCAGAATAGACTAAGTAAATTGAAAGTAAGAGCTCCGTTTAGTGGAATTATTACCCAGCGATATTTAGACAAAGGTGCGCTAGTTCAAAGCGGACTTTCACAGTCTAACCCTCAGGCTTTAGTGCAGATTCAGGAGACGAACCCCGTGAGAATTAAAATCCCATTGCCTGCAGCAGATATGGCTGGTGCTGGTGTAGGAATGGATGTTACTGTGGCTTTCCCTGTATTGTCTGATGAGACTATAAAAGCCAAGATTACTAGAACTTCCGGTGTATTAGATGCCTCATCCAAGACTATGCAGATAGAGATAGACATTCCCAACAAGGATGGAAGAATCAAACCTGGAATGTATGCCAAAGTGCAGTTCTTAGATGTATTCAAAGAAGATGTGCTTTCGCTCCCCACCAAAGCTAAGAGTATAGAAAAAGAGGGCGCTTTCTTGTATGCTGTAAAAGACAATAAAGTAATGCGTATTCCACTAGAGATAGGACTTTCTAGCAAGGATTACTTTGAAGTATTGAACTCAGATGTAGATGAGAAGACTGCTTTTATAGTAGAAGGAAAAGGATTGGTTAAAGATGGTCAATCAGTAGCTCCTAAGTTTAAATAACATGAAATCTAGAACCCTACTCATACTGGCTTTAAGCTTTTCATTTCTAGTTTCTGCTCAGGAGACCGTACAGTCTATCGATTTAGAAACCTGCCTTCAACTAGGCGGAGCTAATAATCTGACTATTCAAGAATACAAACAGAAACAAGAATTGGCACTGGCCGCCCTAGATTCAGCCTGTCTCTTATACACATCTGACGCTGCCGACGA
>CAJXOV010000082.1 GCA_913057815.1 uncultured Flavobacteriales bacterium | reverse complement strand
CGAGATGTAGAGAGGTCTCGTGGGCTCGGAGATGTGTATAAGAGACAGCCCCATTCGTTTGTGACATCTTCAAAACCAAAGGCGCCATTATTCTTGAAAATATAATTGCTAAGTCTGGTACTAGGAATCGACTCGTACAATTCACTTACCGAAAGACTTTCCTTTTTCTTCTTCAATAACTTTCGTCTATTCTTAGCGTCTTTGTTTAACATATCTCTTTTCACTCCATTTGTAATAAATAAGTCTACAAATCCATCATTATCGTAATCCTCTAAAACCGGAGACCAGCTCCAGTCCGTTTGATCCACACCTGCTAATTGCGATATGTCTGAGAAATAGCCATTGTGATTATTTAATTGCAATACGTTATGCATATATTGATAATGATGGCCTTGGTTTATAAAGTACCAAAATGACTCCGTATTCATCGAGGCCATGTTCTCCTTCGATCTCTTATAATCGGACGGTAACATCTCTGCTACAAAAAAGTCTTCAAAACCATCATTATTTATATCTGCACGATCTATTCCCATGCTGCTTTGAGAATTATGACCTGTCCTACTCTTTATTTCTTCTTCAAATCGACCATTCCGCTGATTGATATATAAAAAGTCATTCTCCATGTAATCATTGGCTACATAAATATCGGGGAAATGATCTCCATTAAAATCTGCCGTTATCAATCCTAATCCGAAGGCATAATTATTTACTCCACTACTCTCCGTAATATCTCTGAAATTTCCTCCTCCCTCATTTAAAAAAAGATGATCCGAATCTTTGTTTAGCTTTTCGGAAGATTTTGATGCCTGCTCAACATCAAACTCCTCGGGATAATTCATTACATAAACATCTAAATCTCCATCTAAATCAAAGTCAAAAAATGATGCTTGTGTGGAACATCCAGAATCGGCCAGTTCACTTTGAGAGTCTAAGAAAAAGGTACCATCTTTTTTATTAATATATAGCTGATTTTTTCTATTATCTAAAGACTGGTTATGGCCAGCTTTGCAAACATAAATATCTAACCAACCATCTGCATTAAGATCTACAAATGTCACTCCACTACTCCAAGAATTATCTCCTGTTTTTATTCCTGATGAAGCCGAAACATCTTCAAAATTTAAAGATCCTTTATTGAAATAGAGCCTGTCGTCTGTATTATTTCCGGTAAAGTAAATATCTTCCAAACCGTCATTATTCAAATCACCAACAGCCACTCCTCCTCCATTGTAAATGTATTGATTGTTGAAATAATTATTCGAATCAGTCTCTAATACCATGTTTTTAAAAGCTATGCCTGTTTCATTCGAAGAACGAAGCTTAAACAAAGGCCCAACCTCTTCTTCCAACTGATAATCAACAGTGTTATCCTTCGAGTCACAAGAGTAAAACAAACATAGAACTACTAAAAAATGAACCGAAATTCTCATATCGCAAAATTAGAGGATTTTTATTCCATAAAGCCATTTCGATATTTACTAAATTTGAGTCTTCAATGAAAAATATTATTACATACCTCTATTGTTCATCTTTTTCGATTAAAAGGAGCTAAAGAAGTATTTTAAAATATAATCTAAACCCCTTTTTAATTTTTGAAAAGGGGTTTTTTTATTTAAAATAATGAAACAGGAATACACAAAATACAGTTCGGAGGATCACGAAATTTGGGGGATTTTATTTAATAGACAATTAAATAATTTACAAGGTAAAGCCTGTAATGAATACATGGATAGTATTTCTGAATTACATCCTAACATGAACAATTCAGAAGTAGCTGATTTTAAAAAACTAGAGCTCTCTTTGGAAAAAACAGGATGGACTATCGAAGTAGTGAAAGGCTTAATACCAGTTGAAGAATTTTTCAAATTACTGGCTGCTAAGCGGTTTTGTTCAAGCACATGGCTAAGAAGCAGAGCACAGCTCGATTATTTAGAAGAGCCAGACATGTTTCATGACACTTATGGACACATTCCTTTATTGATGAATGAGACATATGCTTCTTTCATGCAAAAATTTGGGGAGCTCGGAGTAAGATATTTGCATGATGATAGAGCTCTTACAGCGTTGCAACGCCTTTACTGGTTTACAATAGAATTTGGCCTAATGAAATCTAATGATAAACCTAAGATCTACGGAGCGGGAATTTTATCTAGCTATGGTGAAGTAAACCATATCTATGAAAACAAAAAAGTGGAGCTATTGGATTATAATGTCGAACACATTGCGCACAACCACTTCGTCAATTCAGAGATTCAAATGAGGTATTACTTGATAAAAGATTTTGATCAACTATTTCATTCACTAGAAGAAATGGAAGCTCTTTTAGAAGAAGGGATAAACATTCAGCCGATGATAGTGCGCTAATTATTTATTCATGAATGGAAGTTTATTAGATCTTCCCTTTTTGAAAATATTAATTCTAGGTTCTTGTCCTTTTCTTAGTTCCTTCTGTTCTTCTTCAGAAAGTTGAACAATTTTATTACAATCATCTGAACATGTGTTTTCAAATTTCTCCTTACACTTTGGACATTGAATAAAAAGTAAATGACATGCCTCATTCACGCAATTTGTATGATCATCGCATGATTCACCGCATTGATGACATGAAGCTATAATCTCATCTGAGATTCTTTCACCTAACCTCTCATCAAAGACAAAATTCTTGCCTTTGAACTTATTATCTAAACCATCTTTCTCTGCTTGACGTGCATATTCGATTATTCCACCTTCAAGCTGATGAACATTAGGGAAACCTTCATGTTTCAACCATGCTGAAGCTTTCTCACACCTTATACCTCCAGTGCAGTACATAACTATATTTTTCTCTTCCTGTCCATCTAACATTTTTCGAACTTCTTGGAGTTCGTCTCTAAAAGTATCTACATCGGGAAGAATGGCTCCTTCAAAATGACCAACTTCATGCTCATAATGATTCCTCATATCTATAAGGATAGTCTTTTCATCATTCGTCAACTGGTTAAATTCTTTAGCGTTTAAGTGTTTTCCAGTAACAGTGACATCAAAAGAACTATCATCTAATCCATCTGCCACAATTTTATCTCTAAGTTTTATTTTTAGCTTGTAAAAACTCTTTCCGTCATCTTCTATGGCCAAGTTTAGTCTTAGTTCATCCATAAAAGAAATAGAATAAAGGTGGTCCTTAAATTCTTCGAACCTGTTAATCGGAACAGAAATTTGTGCGTTTATACCCTCACTGGAAACATAGGTTCTTCCAAACACATCAAAAGAACTCCAATTGATAAAAAGGTAATCCCTAAAAAAACTTGGGTTGCCTATTTGTTGGTATTTATAAAAAGAAAGAGTAAATCTTTTATCAGGAGAATTTTTCATTTTCTCCTTTAGTTCCTTAGAATCTACAATGTTATAAAGCCTTTTCATTTCTATAAGTTTAGAGAGAAAAGGAATAGATAGCAGGATTTAACACCTCGAATAAGGCTATAATACCGGACATTAACTATCAGCCTTTCACCTCACAATTTCAAGTTATGTGTGAACCACTAATTTTTATAGTGCAAAGTTAAAACTTTTCAGCTATATAGGAGGTTATCGAGCAAATAGTCTTGTGCTTTTTAAGTTGCAATAATTTAACACTAGTGCTAAAATTTCTGCCACAAATTCACGTTTTTAAGGAGGTCTAAGGTATTCGACATATAGAATGTGAATAATTAGGAAAATTCCTACAAGGAATTGTATAAAACAATATATATCTTTAGAGTGAAACCAAAAGCGAAAGGAATGCTTGAATTTTGTAAAAAAATTCTTGAGAAAGTTAGCTTCGATAAGCACCTTTTCAAGAAAGAGTTAATGAAATCTATCAAATGGGTGAAAACAGAGGAGTTAGAAGTGTTGAGGAGATGGTGTTTGATAAAGTTTGGAAACCTTTACCCTCAGCTGATTGAAGATTCATTTCAAAAAGTTCTTCCAGCGTAAGAACTTAATAATTTAATAAACTTCAAAGCCCCTTTAAAAAGGGGCTTTTTTTATGCCTTTAAAAATTTCAGATTTCGTTTTAGTCCTGCAAACTTGGTTCTCTTTACTGGACTTCCTTTAAATAATTCTTCAAATACATCTTCAGTCAATTCTTCCCATTCTTTAGTGGAAAGGTTGAGTAAATTAGCGTGAGGGAAAAAGTCCGGCTCTTGGTGCTGTGTGCTAAACCTATTCCAAGGACAAACCTCCTGACAGATGTCACATCCAAACATCCAATTATCGAACTTCCCTTTATACTCACTTGGGAAAATTTCATCTTTTAGTTCTATAGTGAAATAAGATATGCATTTGCTTCCATCCACTACATATGGTCTAATTATAGCTCCAGTAGGGCAGGCATCAATGCATGCTGTACAGGTTCCACAGTGGTCAGTCACCATAGTATCGGAAACTAATTCCAGATCTAAAATTAATTCAGAAATGAAATAGAAAGAACCAGTCTTCTTCGACAAAACGTTTGAGTGTTTTCCCATCCAGCCAATCCCACTCTTTAGCGCCCAAGCCTTATCCATCACAGGCGCAGAATCTACAAATGCCCTTCCACCTACCTCACCAATTTCCGTGTGAATAAAGCGTATCAAAGCTTTGAGTTTTGACTTAATGACTTTGTGATAGTCTCTTCCATAGGCATACATAGAAATTTTAGGCGCATTCTCATCGGAAGCTCTTTCATCAGAATAATAATTCAAACTGAGAGAAATTACTGACTTGGCTCCTTCTACTAGTTTTCTGGGGTCTAACCTCTTATCGAAATGGTTGGCCATATAGCTCATCTGGCCGTGGTGATTATTCTCCAACCAATCTTCTAACCTAGGAGCTTCATCTTCTAGAAAATCGGCTTTGGCAATTCGACAATCAAGAAAGCCCAATCTAAGAGCTTCTTTTTTTATCAACTCCGTTCTCGTTTCTACTAGGCTAGAGCTTGACATCAAAAAAGGTTTCCCTGTGGTTTAATGGAATTATACCCTAAATGATCAAAAGCTCTATCGGTCACCTGTCTTCCTCTTTGAGTTCTTACCAAAAATCCTTCTTGTATCAAAAAAGGCTCATACACTTCTTCAATTGTTCCTTTATCTTCTCCTACTGCGGTGGCCAATGTATTCAACCCTACTGGTCCACCTTTAAACTTTTCAATTAGCGTAGTAAGAATTTTATTGTCCATTTCATCCAAACCAAATTCATCCACGTTTAGAGCTGTTAATGCCGTGTGCGTTATTTCTAAGGTAATGGTTCCATCTCCCTTAATTTGAGCAAAATCACGCACTCTACGAAGAAGAGCATTGCAAATTCTAGGAGTTCCTCGGCTTCGTCTTGCAATTTCAAAAGCTGCTGATTCATTTATAGGAATTTCCAAAATTTCAGCACTCCTTGTAACAATATCTGTAAGCAGTTTAGAATCATAATATTCTAATCTAGAATTAATTCCAAATCTGGCTCTCAAAGGAGCTGTCAATAATCCACTTCTAGTAGTAGCACCTATTAAAGTGAAAGGTTCTAAGGTTATTTGAACAGTTCTAGCATTTGGTCCGGAGTCTATGACTAAATCAATGACATAATCTTCCATAGCTGAGTACAGGTACTCTTCTACAACAGGACTGAGTCGATGAATTTCATCAATAAAAAGAACATCATTTTCTTCAAGGTTGGTTAACAAACCAGCTAAATCCCCAGGCTTATCAAGTACTGGCCCCGATGTGGTTTTTATACCCACTTCCATTTCATTGGCTATGATATTAGCCAATGTTGTTTTACCCAGACCAGGAGGGCCATGTAAAAGCACATGATCCAAAGACTCATCACGCAGTTTAGCTGCTTGAGTGAATATTTGAAGATTCTCCAATACTGCTCTCTGACCTGTAAAGTCCTCAAAACTTTTGGGTCTGAGGACTCTCTCAAGTTCTTTATCAGAATTTCTGTCTGCTTCTTCTCTTGGACTAAAATCTTCCATTGTTCTCAAAGATAATAGGAATAATCATTCTCTAAAAGTTTGGATATAAAAAGAGCCACAGATAAACTGTAGCTCTATTTAATTGTTTTCATTTATTTACCTAGTGGTCCTTTTCATCAGGCCCTAAAGGAACCGTTTGAGGAACAAAATCTTCTTCATGTTGAGGGTTACTATAGTCGTATGCCCATCTATGAACTTCTGGAAGTGGTCCAGGCCAGTTACCATGTATATGTTCAACTGGAGTAGTCCATTCTAACGTATTAGATTTCCATGGATTCTGAACAGCTTTTTGTCCTCTAAAAATACTATAGAAGAAGTTATACAGGAATATTATCTGAGCAATAGCTCCTATGATAGCGAATACACTAATCAATGGATTAAGATCTAAGACTACATCTAAAAAGTCGAAACTACTGTAATCATAATATCTTCTTGGAGCTCCCGCTAATCCGACAAAATGCATCGGGAAAAATACACCATATCCACAAACAAATGTTGCCCAGAAATGAACAAACCCAAGTTTGGTGTTCATCATCTTTCCAAACATCTTAGGGAACCAATGATAAACTCCAGCCATCATTCCAAAAATAGCCGACATACCCATTACAATATGGAAGTGAGCCACTACGAAATACGTATCGTGAACATTTATATCCAATGCAGAATCTGCTAATATAATTCCTGTTAATCCACCTGAAACGAAAGTCGAAACTAAACCTATCGAGAACAGCATAGCAGGAGTAAATCGGATATTTCCTTTCCACAAAGTAGTAATGTAGTTAAACGCTTTTACAGCTGATGGAATGGCTATTAATAATGTGGTAATCACGAATAGACCACCCAACCAAGGACTCATTCCTGTTAAGAACATGTGATGTCCCCAAACTATGAAACTCAAGAATCCAATTGCTAGAATTGAACCTACCATGGCCTTATATCCAAAGATCGGTTTTCTAGAATTTGTAGCTATGATTTCAGAACTAATTCCTAATGCAGGTAATATTACAATGTATACTTCAGGATGACCTAAGAACCAGAATAAATGCTGGTAAAGTATAGGTGAACCTCCGGTTACATCTAGAGCTTCTCCGTCTATGAATATATTAGACAAGTAGAAAGCCGTACCCATTCCTCTATCCATTAATAACAACACAACTGCTGATACTAATACAGGGAAAGAAAGAACTCCTAAAATAGCAGTTACTAAAAATGCCCAAATAGTCAACGGCAATCTAGTCATTTTAAGACCTTTTGTTCTCAGGTTTACGATAGTCACTATGTAGTTCAATCCTCCTAAAAGAGAAGAAACTACAAAAAGAACCATTGATAACAACCACATAGTCATTCCTAAGCCTGAACCTGGCATAGCCTGTGGTAATGCACTCAATGGAGGATACACTGTCCATCCACCTGATGCCGCTCCTGTTTCTATAAACAGCGAAGCTACCATGATTACACTAGACACAAAGAAGAACCAATAAGATAACATATTCAAAAATCCGGAAGCCATATCTCTAGCTCCTATTTGAAGTGGAATTAACAGGTTCGAAAACGTTCCAGACAATCCACCTGTCAGAACAAAGAATACCATTATAGTTCCGTGTATGGTAACTATGGCCAGATATGCGTTTTGATTCATTACTCCACCTGGAGCCCATCTATCTCCTAGAATAGCATTTAAGATCTCGAAAGATTCTCCTGGCCACCCTAATTGTATTCTGAAAAGCACAGATAACAATACAGCTATAACTCCCATGAAAACAGCAGTTACTAAAAACTGTCTTGAGATCATCTTGTGATCCTGCGAGAATACATACTTACTAATAAAACTTTCTTTATGGTGTGCGTGTCCTGCCATCTTGAACAATTTTTTCTTAATTCTTATTTCTTCTCAGCCACCGGCTCCGTTATACTCTCTTCACTTGTAGTTTCAGGTTCTCCTCCTAAAGATTCAGAAAAAGTCTTTTGACTATCTATCCACTCCTTGTACTCAGCCTCACTTTCAATGATAACTTTTACAGCCATATTATTATGAGAAGCTCCACACACTTTATTACATAATAAAATGTAATCGAAATCAGGATTGTCTTCCATAACTCTCATAGAATCTGTGGTAATCACAGGTGTCATTTTGAATCTTGTAGGAATCCCAGGAACACAATTCATTTGTGCTCTAAAATGAGGAAAGTAAGCTGAATGTATAAC
>CAJXOV010000081.1 GCA_913057815.1 uncultured Flavobacteriales bacterium | reverse complement strand
GAGATGTAGAGAGGTCTCGTGGGCTCGGAGATGTGTATAAGAGACAGGTGGAATAACGAACTATCAATCCAATTAGAAAAAACTAATCCAGCCTCTCATTCAGAACAGCAGAAAACCTTAACCAACTAACACAACTTGTGACGCTTCTTTGATCCAAAAACAACCTTTCTACTAACGCACAGGTAGCCCACCTGAAGAAACAAACTGCCATCTATTTTTAAAGACTCTTATTTAATTGGGTTATTCATGTGATTGTGAATTTTGAATATTAAAACACACCCCGAGCTATAGTCGTACGAGTACGAAAAAACAAAGGCTAAAACGTTCAACAGGTATAAAGAGTAAAAAAATTCTTTCCAGGATTAATCCTAAACTCAAAAAACCATCCTTCGATAAAAACCAAATCCAAAAAACACAAGAAATCTTAGTAAAACGTTCCACGTGAAACATTACAACTTCTCAACTTAAAAATTCTTTCAAAAAAGGCCTAAAACGTGCGCTACTCACATCGAAACGTGTTCACTCCCTCAAGATTCCTAAAAATCCAATTTTAAGCCGTTTCTGCAAGCTGTTTTTCACTAAAATTTAACTTATAGGTAAGTAATGCTCCTTACCTTTGCACCGCATAAAAAATTTAGCAATGTCAACATTAACTTCATCAGTGAATATTTCTGAGGTTCTTTCTGAACTCGGAATAAAAAAACATAATGCGGGAACTTCTACGGGTTTACAAAACCACGATAGTAGTGAACACATAAAATCTTATTCTCCTGTAGATGGCGAATTAATAGGAAGCGTTTCTGCTACTACACCAGAACAATATGAAGCTACTATTAAAGCCTCTCAAGCTGCATTCTTAGAATGGAGAACTACTCCAGCTCCTTTAAGAGGAGAAATAGTTCGTCAGTTTGGTGAAAAATTAAGAAAATACAAAGAGCCTTTAGGAAAGCTTGTTTCTTATGAAATGGGTAAAAGCCTTCAAGAAGGATACGGTGAGGTTCAAGAGATGATTGATATCTGTGATTTTGCTACTGGTTTAAGTAGACAATTAAACGGTATTACTATGCATTCTGAACGTCCTCTTCACAGATTATACGATCAGTATCACCCACTAGGAGTAGTAGGAATTATTTCTGCTTTTAACTTCCCGGTAGCTGTATGGGCGTGGAACACTGCACTAGCTTGGATATCTGGTAATACATGTGTATGGAAACCTTCTGAAAAAGCACCGATTTGTGGTGTAGCTTGTCAGAATATAATGGCTGAAGTATTGAAAGAGAATGATTTAGATGAAGGATTGTGCTGTTTGGTAAACGGTGATTATAAGGTAGGTGAAATGATGACTACTGATAAAAGAGTTCCTCTTATTTCTGCTACCGGTTCTACTAGAATGGGAAGAATAGTAGGTTCTACAGTAGCTCAGAGATTCGGTAAAACGATTTTAGAGCTAGGTGGAAACAACGCTATTATAGTTACTCCAGATGCCGATCTAAAAATGACTATCATAGGAGCTGCATTTGGTGCAGTAGGTACATGTGGTCAAAGATGTACATCTACTAGAAGATTAATTATTCATGATTCTAAGTACGCAGAAGTAACAGAAAAATTAACTGCTGCTTATGGTCAGATAGCTATTGGAGACCCATTAGATGAGTCTAACCACGTAGGGCCGTTAATCGATGAAGATGCTGTGAACACTTACTTAAAAGCTATAGAGTCTGCTAAAGAGCAAGGTGGAAAAATATTAGTTGAAGGTGGTGTCTTAGAAGGAGAAGGATATGAAAGTGGATGTTATGTGAGGCCTTGCATTATAGAAGCTTCTAATGATATGGATATTGTCCAGTCTGAGACCTTCGCTCCTATTCTTTATGTTATGAAGTATAATGATATTAATGAAGCTATAGCTATGCAAAACGATGTAGCTCAAGGTTTATCTTCTGCTATCATGACTACCAACTTAAGAGAAGCTGAATTATTCTTAAGCTACGCAGGAAGTGATTGTGGAATAGCTAACGTAAACATCGGAACTAGTGGTGCTGAAATAGGTGGTGCATTCGGTGGAGAGAAAGAAACAGGTGGTGGTAGAGAAAGTGGTTCTGATGCATGGAAAGCATATATGAGAAGACAGACTAACACGATCAATTATAGTACAGAGCTTCCTTTAGCTCAGGGTATTAAATTCAACTTATAATACTCGTTATTAAATATTTAATTTACATATTAAGCGTTGCAATGGTTCTTTTGAGCGGTTGCAACGCTTCTAATTCTGATCAGTCTGAAGTAACCAGAGAAGGTTTCTATGAAATCCTTTTTGATTTAGGTGATGGTGTGGAATGCCCTACTCGATGGGAAATCTCTGATTCTGGAATAACCATTTTAAATGCAACTGAAAGAATAGAAGTTTTCGAATATCAAATTTCTGGAGATACAGCTTCTTTTGTATTACCGATATATGGAACTACAGTAGATTTTCAGTTTACAGCTACTGATTCATTAAAGGGGTTTTTCAGAAATCAATACAGAAAGGGAGATTACAAAGTAGCTTTTAAGGGCTATAAATCGGAAGAATATCTTCCTTTAAGAAAATCAGCCAACATCCAAACAACCTATGACGTAAATATGGACCCTAAGGAGGATCCCTATAAAGCTATAGGAATATTCAATTTTAAAGAGAATCTAATATCTGGAACATTCCTTACAGAAACAGGAGACTATCGTTTCTTAGAAGGTAAAAAGACTTCTGAAGATGAGTTCTACTTGAGTTGTTTTGATGGTTCTCATTTATTCTACTTTTCTGCAGCTATGGATGGTGATTCTATTACTGGAACTTTTCACTCAGGAAACCACTGGAACACCACATGGAACGGAGTCAAAGACGAAAGCATTTCTCTAGTAGATCCTGATTCTCTTACATATCTTAACCAGGGAGAAACATCTGTCCAGTTTATGGGTGTAGACATGAATAAAGACACTATAGAGTTTAATTCTATGGACTTTAATCAAGTTTCTATGATACAAATTCTAGGAACCTGGTGTCCTAACTGTATGGATGAAACACGATATTATAGTGAATTAGCCAAAAAATATGGAGACAAGTTAAATATCATAGCGTTGGCATTCGAAAGGCCTTCTGATTTAACTACTCAACTAAAAAACATTGAAATCTATCAAAAAGAGTTAGACATAGATTATCCTCTGTATTTATCTGGTACAGCTAGTAAATCTGAAGCTAGTGAAATGTTTAGTGAGCTAAACGGAATAAGCTCCTTCCCTACTACCATCTTTATAGATAAAAAAGGAATGGTCAGAAAAATCCATACTGGTTTCTACGGTCCTAGCACTGGAGATTATTATACGAATTATGTGAAAGAAACTGAAGGATTCTTGGATGGGTTGATTGGGGAGTAAGGGAATCAATCTAAACTAAGTATAACCATCTCAGTTCGTCTATTCATCCGATGCATTTTTTCTTTTAAACTCTTATCATCCTCTAAGATAATTTCTTCATTGGAGTAAATCAAGAAGCTCTCTCCTAGACCTAAACTCGTTACTCTCTGTTTATCTATTCCTAGAAATACAAGATAATCCACTACAGCCTTTGCTCTTCTAGCTGATAAAATTAGATTAGCTTCATCCGACCCTCTTGATTCTGTATAGTTAATAATTTCTACCCTTAATTTAGAATGTCTATCTAAGAACTGAGCTATTACTTCTATCGAATCTCTAAAAGTTGGATCACTAACATAACCACCACCATATGAAAAATTAAATTCCGGTAAATCTAATGTATCCCCTTTTTCGAAATTAATATCATTCAGATTTTTAGAATCTTGGCTATAAACAGTATTAATTGTAATTAACAGAAAGAAAACTATAACACTCCTCATACATTAATAAGATTCCTTTTTACTATAAGATACACTAACTTAATCAAAAAACCCTCCAACTAAAAAAGCCAGAAGGTTCAAATATCATTTTATGGTTAACTAATCCTTAACCATTCATCATTAAAATTTAATCAGTAAACTCATTCTCTTTATCTACTATAGGAGCATCATCTCTATTAGCTAATTCCCATGCTGTATGAAAAACCAAACGAGCTACTTTTTCTAATTTGTCGTACATAATCTTATCAGGAGTATCGGTAGGTTTATGATAATCCTCATGCACACCAGAAAAATAAAATATTACTGGAATACCATGCTTAGCGAAGTTGTAATGATCAGATCTATAATAGAATTTATTCGGATCATTAGGGTCATTATACGTGTAATCCAATTCTAAATTCACATAATCTGAATTGGCAGTTTCACTAATTCTGTGTAAATCTGTACTTAACTTATCGCTTCCTATTAAATAAATATAATCCTCACCATCTTTATGAGCTTCATCTACCCTTCCTATCATATCTATGTTTAAATCCACCACAGTATTCTCTAAAGGATAAATAGGATGGTCTGAGTAATATCTAGAACCTAATAATCCTTTTTCCTCACCGCTCACGGTCATCACCAATACACTTCGTCTAGGACCGTTTCCTTGAAGTTTAGCCATTTGGAAAGCCTCAGCTATCTCCAGGGCTGAAACAGTTCCAGATCCATCATCATCTGCCCCATTATTAATTTCATCTCCTTTTCTTCCTATATGATCATAATGTGCAGTTACTACCACAATCTCTTCTTTCAAATCAGTCCCTTCTATAAATGCTAGTACATTTTCACCTGTGAAGTTTTCTATTTTATTCTCTAAATTTAAATTGAAGTCGGCTCTAATAGAAGATTGTTTAGGAGACTTTCCTTTACTAATTCTCTTTTTATACTTCTTTAAATTTTTATTCTTAGAATCATCTAATAAGGCATCAGCCATTTCAGGTGATACAAAAAATACTTGAAAATCCTCGTTTTCCTCAGGACTTTCAGAATCATCTACTAAAGACATTCCAGGATTTTCAAGGTAATATTTAACTCTACTCATGTAAGAATCATAATCCTGATTCACCATAATAAGTTCTTTGGCTCCTCTAGATTTAGCCTCTTCTACCTTCATTCTCCAGTCCGCAGCCCACATTTCAAATTCTTCTCCTGAAACTACTGGCTCACCTTTCTTATTTCTAGGAACATCTGTAAGAATCATCACAGCTTTCCCTTTTATATCTACTCCTTTATAATCATCCCATGATTTAGCAGCTATCCCATATCCGCTAAGTTGAACATCAGATAATTTCACATTTCTATTTACACTAGAACCAAAAAAATAAAAATCCTCTATAAACTTAAATTCTCTTCCGTTTACTGAACATGTAGTACTTACGAAACTCTCTCTTTTTAACGGATATTCCTGAAAGTAAGTAAGACCATCGTAAGGCTCTATTTGGAGACCCTCAAAATAATTGGCTATATACTCAGCAGCCTTTTTTTGTCCGGGCATTCCGGTTTCTCTTCCCTCAAATTCATCAGATGCTATTATCATCAAATGTTCTCTTAACTCACTAGCATTTATAGTAGCAGCGTATTCAATCGAATAATCTTCTATGATTTCTATTGGATCATCTTGTTCTATTTCCTGAGAATAAATAGTTGTAGATGTTAGTAGCGTTGCAACGCCTAATGCACTTATAATTTTTAACATATTCCTTCCGCAATTTTATTTACTCTTCTCTCATGTCTTCCACCTTCAAAATCAGTTGAAATAAAAGTTTTAACCACATTCTGAGCCTCTGAAACTTCAATAAATCTAGCTGGTAAACATACCACGTTAGCATTATTATGTTCTCTACTCAATCCTGCTATTTCAGCAGACCAAGCTAACGCTGCACGAACACCTTCATATTTATTAGCAGTCATACACACACCTTGACCACTTCCACACACTAAAATTCCTTTTTCAACAGTTCCATTATTTACCTCACTAGCCACTTTATGGGCAAAATCAGGATAATCCACACTATCTAAAGAATAAGTACCATGATCTACAACCTCATGCCCTTCCGAAACTAAAAAATTTCTCAAGTTTTCTTTTAATTCAAAACCTGCATGGTCAGAACCTATTACAATTTTCATTTCTTTACATTTTAAGGCAAAGTTAACCATATGAAACTTATGCTCTGTATCTCTTTAAAAACATCATAAGCTGTTGTTCCTTAATAAATTCACATAAAAACGGTTGATAACGTAAAAAAACATGTATAACTAAATCATATGAAAATTAGAATTACTGGTATGAAAAGTGCAAGCATCTATAAAACCAAAAAGTCAAGTTTAAAAACATGAAATTACTGACCGATTATACCGACTTTGTACACGAAACACCTCTATACAATCGTTCTAATTTTACCACAATTCATAGTTATGAAAACTATGTTAATGAAACACATTTTAGCTTGATACTTAGTACTTTTATATGTTGATAGGAAGTGCATAAGTACCAATTTGAATGTATAACTATTTATTTAGTGAAACCAACAAATAAATTACTAACAGAATGAACACCCCTATATATAACTACTAAAAGATTTTTAAAGAGAAATTTATAATATATAAAGAAGTTGAAAACAAAATAATGCAATTCAAAATTTCAATCATACTCCTCATTTTACCTTTGCTGTATGCACAGCAAACCTTTTCTCAATCAGATACACTCGAAACGGATTACAAAAAATTCTATTATGACAGTGGAGTTTTAAGTAGTGAGGGACGTATGATTAATGAAATTCCAGTAGGTATATGGAAGACGTATTTTGAAACAGGTCAACTAAAGACTCAGGGCGAAAGAAGCCATAATAAACTTGAGGGCGAGTGGTATTTCTACAGAGAAAATGGAAACCTAGAACGAACTATTTCTTATATAAATGATCAAAAAAGTGGACTAGAACAAGTCTATAGCTCTGAAGGATTATTATTGGTCGGATACATTTATTTGGAGGGAGAAAAAAATGGAATAGCTACCTATTATTATTCAGATGGTTCAATCTCTAAAAAAATAAATTTTGAAGCAGGAAAGGAAAATGGAAAAGGTATTGAATATGGTACAGATGGAAGAATAATTACTTTTCTTACATATAACAAAGGATATTTACGTGCAGAGGAAAAAGTCAATAGATACAATTCTAGAGGTGAAAGAATAGCTAAATGGATAGAATATTGGCCAAATTCAGAAAGAGTAAAAGAGGAAGGTAATTATTCAAATGGAAAGAGAAATGGACTATTTAAAATTTATAATAGAAAAGGACATTTAGATAGAATAGAAACCTATAAGAATGGAGTGCTTGTTAAAGATGCTGACGACCAGGCTTTGGATGTCAAAAAGAAAATAGGTGAAGATGGAAAAATAAAATCTATAGGATCTTATTCCAATGGAAAAAAACAAGGAATATTCAGGGAGTATGATGAAAATGGAGAAATAACATCTTCGGCTATCTATAAAAACAACCTAAAAATAGGTGAAGGGATAATTACAGGAAGTGGACAATATGAGGGAAGCTGGAAATTATATTATCCTACCGGAGAATTAAAAGCTGAAGGAGAATATAAGGCTGGAAATAAAGATGGAAAATGGAAATATTATTTCATATCTGGAGAAATAGAACAGAGAGGTAACTTCAAAAACAACCTAGCATCAGGTGAGTGGACTTGGTATTTTAAAACTGGAGAAACCAAAAGATTAGAATATTATAGAAAAGGAAGAGAAGATGGAGAGTCTATAGAATATGATGAAGCTGGAAGAGTAATAAACCATGGTAATTATATAGATGGATTAAGAACAGGAAATTGGTTTTTGACTATAGGTGATTATGAAGAAAAAGGTGAATTCATTGATGATGAAAAGAACGGAAAATGGAAAAGTTTTTATGTTAAAACTGAAAAGATCTATTTCGAAGGCGAATACTCTATAGGCAGTCCAATAAAAAAACATGTATATTACTATTCGGATGGAATGAAAAAAGGGGAAGGAAAACATCAAGCAGGAGAAAGAAATGGAGACTGGAAATTTTACAATGTAGATGGAACTATTCGACTCGTTATTAGGTATAACAATGGAATAGAAACAAGATTAGACGGAGAAAAAATCTAATTATCTTCGCACCCTACTTTACCATGGTAAACTCACTTAATAAATTATTTAATAACTCTAAAGAGCAGTTGTATACCTGTCTCTTATACACATCTGACGCTGCCGACGAATAGAGAGGTGTAG
>CAJXOV010000080.1 GCA_913057815.1 uncultured Flavobacteriales bacterium | reverse complement strand
CTTTTATTCAGCTCATCTATTTTATAAAAACGATGGCTTTATAAAACGAGTGGCACTCGGAGATTACCATGCTAAGTTCGGTCAAGGATTAGTTACATGGAGCGGTTACGCTTTTGGTAAATCTGCTGATATAAATACTGCCAAGAGGCCTACGGTAGGTTTAAAAGCGAACACCTCAGCTGATGAAAACCTTTTTCTGCGTGGTGGAGCTATCACTTTCGGACCTAAGAAACTAGATGTTACTGTATTTTACAGTAAAAAGAAAATAGACGGAAATTTAGGAGAGGCTACTGACTCTTTAAACTTAGATGTCCAGGAGTTTACCAGTATTCAGAATACAGGCCTTCACCGTACAGATAATGAAATAGCAGATAAAGATGGAGTTACCGAAGAGCACATAGGTGCCAATGTAACTACTATCCTACGTGGATGGAAGCTGGGTGCTAATGTAGTTCGCACTAAATATGACTTAGATCTTAACAGAAACTTAGGCCTCTATAACCAGTTCGAATTTTCTGCTAAAGAGAACACTGCATATAGCTTAGACTATGGAAAGGTGTGGAAAAACTTAAATCTTTATGGAGAAGTAGCTAGAAGTGAAAACGGAGGGACTGCACTTATTACAGGATTACTGGCTTCGTTAAATAAGCAACTTTCGATTAGTACTGTTTACAGAAACTACAGCAGGGATTTTCATTCTGTGCTGAATAATGGATTTGGTGAAACAGGTGGAACTAAAAATGAAAAAGGTCTTTTTACTGGGTTTAGTTACAAGCCTAACAGAAGAGTAAAATTTACCGCATATGCTGATCGTTTTACTTTCCCTTGGTTACGATTCAGGACTGATGCTCCCTCGAATGGAACTGAGTACCTGGCCCAGTTCACGTATAAGCCAAGTAGAAGTCAAGAGTATTATATAAGATACAGAACAGAAACAAAAGAACAAAACGCTTCAGGCGTAGAATCAGTTATAGATTTCCCTGCGGAAATAACCAAACAATCTCTTCGGTTTCATGCAGCATGGAAGCCTACCTCAGCATTTCAGCTAAAGTCTAGATTAGAGTTTTCACAATTCTCTGAAAACAACCAATCGGATGAAAACGGTTTCTTGTTTTACCAAGATTTCATATACAAACCTCAAGGAAAGCCTTATCAGATTTCACTGAGGTATGCGCATTTCGCTATGGATAGTTATGATTCTAGAATCTATGCGTATGAGAATGACTTGCTCTATGTATTCTCTGTACCGCCATACTTCGGCAGAGGTTCTAGGATTTACGCTATGACCAAGTTTAAAATAAAAAGGCGTGTAGATTTATGGGTAAGATGGAGCCAGTGGTTTTACAATGACAGGAATTCTATCTCCAGTGGGAACAATGAAATCTTAAACAACCGCAGAGACGAGATTAAGGTTCAAGTGAGGTGGAAGTTTTAAGGGTTTGATTTGGTTTTCTTCCCGCACCCCTTGATCCTACTTCGACAAGAGCTCAGCATAACGCCTAAAAGGGAAACCTTCACACTCTCCATTTTATCTTCTTGATCATTGTTGTATATTTCATAATTCACTCACGCGGATTTAAGAAAAACACACATTAGTGAAAACACATTATTTTATCATCTTATTATTTATAGGGATTTGCTTTCAAGCAACTTCTCAGAACACTTTTAATAAGAGGTTTGTTGTTAGCGAGCTAAGTGTTGGAGCTTCTATAGTGGAAATAGAAGGTAAGATTTATGTGGCTGCTATAGGCTTGGATTTTAATAATTTCCTCACGTGTTCAATTGCTTTCAGTGATTCAGGTGATGTGGAGTCTCATCAATGTTATGGATATGATGAGCCTTTCTCTCTTGGATTCTTTATTGATGGTGACGGGTTCTCTGAAGTAGCGACAGATCATTTTTGTTTTGGATCATGCGTTTTCCCAAACACCTTAGGTTGTGGTTATTATATGCTTTTTGATTCAAGCAACCAACTTGTTCGTTTTCATCAATATTTAAGCCCTATGTACGACTCAGAACTGGGAGATAATTCAGCATCTTCTGTAAGATCTAGTGGGATTTCTACAGAAGACGGGCATATATTTTTAAGTTACGGAGCTTCTCCTCAATATGCAGAAAACTTAGTAGATACGGGAATAATTTGCTTTGATGAGACTGATGAAATTCAATGGGAGAAACAGTGGGCTACTGCTGATAATGATCGCATTCAAGCAATGGCTATCTATGAAGATTTTCTATTTGCAGCAGTATTAACGAGTCCAACTAATATATTAATCGATGGCCATATTTTAATGTATAAATTAAATATAGAGACAGGTGTTATTGAAGACTCTTGGGAAACTCCTTGGGATTTTCATATGACAGAAGCTCTTGAAATGATCTCTGTAGATGATGGTATTATAATAGTTGGTTCTTCAGTGAATATTGAAGGAATTAACACGGATGCAGTGATTACCAAAGTAGACGGTAATATGAATGAAATATGGACAAACATTATTGAAAATCCCGACACTACTTATAGGCGTTCATTTGAAGAGTTAGTTCAAACTACTGATGGCAATTATGTAGCAGCAGGTGAATGGAAATATAGACTTCCTCAGTTTGATGAAGAAAACGGTTATTCCAATGATGACGGTTGGTTGGTGAAGTTTGATGCTTTGTCTGGAGAAATTATGTGGGACATGAAATATCATTTAATTGAAGATACTAACGATGAGCATGACATTTTGGATTTGGTGGCTTGTGCCGATGGAGGAGTGGCATTTACAGGAGATGCTCTTGATCTAACTACTGCAGGTGAACCTGATTATGAATATCCTGTTCAGCAGGGCTGGGTGGTTAAAGTTGATAGCTTTGGATGTATTATTCCTGGATGTCAAGAGAACAGTGTCTCAGAACTAAACTCAGAAAAAGCCTATTTCAAAGCTGGTCCCAATCCACTAGCACATGGTCAAAACTTACACATCTATCTAGGAAGTGAAGTCACAGGCACATTTATACTTAGAGATAGCCAAGGCAAAGAAATCAAGTCCTTCCCGGCCCACAGTAAAAACACCACCTACACATGGGAGTTAGGCATAATTTCTGGCAGCTATGTGCTCTCGTTGGTTGATGGAGGAAGGGTTTTGCAGAGTGAAAAGGTTTTAAAAGAATAAGTCTTCTTCGTTTGTTCAGTGCCCTTCGACTATCGCTCAGGGTACGGTTAAAAACTTCTTGAATGCTCGCCCCCTGAGCCTGACTGAAAGGAGGAAGGGCCGAAGGGTAAGGGAATTTGATTTTTAGTGAACAAAAAAACACCTCTCTAATGAGGAGGATTTGGAACCACCAATTAAATCCTAAATTCACTAACTAACTGCTGTGAACTTCAAACATCAAACCTTCTAAACAGAACCACTGTTTTAGCTATGTTTGTAGGAAAGAATAAAAGCAATGGCAAATACTTCAGATATAAAAAACGGACTATGCATTAAATGGAAAACTGGTCTGTGGCAAGTAATAGAATTTCTTCATGTTAAGCCTGGGAAAGGACCAGCATTCGTGAGAACTAAACTTAAAAGTTTAGATACAGGAAAAGTGGTAGATAACACCTTCAACGCAGGAGTTAAAATAGAACCTGTAAGAATAGAAACTAGAGAACATCAGTATATATACAATGATGATATGGGCTACCATTTCATGAATACTGAAACCTACGAGCAAATAGCGGTGCAAAAACACATGATCAACGCTCCTCAGTTTCTTAAAGATGGTGTGAATTGTTCTATTATTTTTCATGCAGAAGAAGAAAAAGTTCTTAGCTGTGATTTACCTAACCATTTGGAATGTGAGATTACATACACAGAGCCAGGGTTGAAAGGAGATACTGCTACTAATAGTACTAAACCAGCTACTGTAGACAATGGAGCAGAAATTAGAGTACCTCTATTCATTAACACAGGTGACTGGGTGAAGGTAGATACCAAAGCTGGAACATACTCGGAAAGAGTAAAGAAATAAAATTTTAAAGCCCTTTTACTCACTTATGAATTTCCCACGAAAACATACTTTAAAAGAAATCACTGAAATAGTGAATGGATCTTGGTATGGAAATGAATCTGTAGAAATACATGGAGTAAATGAGATACATATGGTGCGTGAAGGTGATGTCGTCTTCGTAGATCATCCTAAGTATTATGATAAAGCGTTGCAAAGCGAAGCCTCTGTAATCATCATAAATAACTTATCAGAAATTCCTGCAGGCAAGGCCATTATAGTTTGTAATGACCCGTTTGATGCATTTAACTTATTGCTACGCCATTTTAAAGGAGTTACTAACTGGAAAGGCCCAACTTCTGAAGTAGGAGAAGGAACAACCATAGCTCCTGGAGTGCATTTAGGTTCAAATGTGAAGATAGGAAAAGGGTGTATTATACATGCTGGAGTAGTACTCTATGATGACACTACTATTGGAAACAATGTAATCATACATGCTAACTCAGTAATAGGAGCCGATGCATTCTACTATAAAACCAGAGAAGATAAATTCGACAAGCTGCATACTTGCGGAGGTGTTTCTATAGAAGATAATGTAGAGTTAGGTGCATTATGCTCTATAGACAGAGGAGTTACTGGTGTGACTAGAATAGGCAAAGGATCTAAATTAGATGCTCAGGTACATGTAGGTCATGACACGCAGATAGGAGAAGGATGTTTAATGGCAGCCCAAGTAGGAATAGCTGGATGCTGCATCATAGAAGATAAAGTAACGCTATGGGGGCAAGTAGGATTAGCCTCAGAAGTTATTATCCGTTCGGGAGCTGTGGTATTAGGCAAAGGAGGGATTATGGGAGAATTAGAAGGAAACAAAACCTACATGGGTGCTCCGGCTATAGAAGCACGAGCTAAATGGAGAGAATTGGCACTAATCCGCAAGTTGCCAGAGATTATAGAAGAACTACAAAGCTGAGATCACTCCATGTAAGGAGTTTAGAGATGAAAAATGATAATGTTAAGTAAAGTAGATAGACTTATAGAAAAGATGAAAGTAAAGGATTTCAAGTTGAAATCGATGCTGGAAATCACCAAGGCCATCAATGCTGATGCGCCTACTGACGAGCTGCTAAGTCTATTTAGACAAGCTGCAGTAGAAGAATTAGGGATTGATAAACTGGTGCTCTTTTCTTTTGACGAGTCATGGAAGTGTATTTTGAAAATAGGTGTAGAAGATGAAATTTTTGATGTAAAAGATCAATCCTTCTTCGATTCTACAGACTCTATATCCTTAGCCACAGGAACGGGAACTCAGGAGTCATTCGATATAGTAATACCAGTGCATCATAACAATGTGCCTATAGCCTATTTATTAGTAGGTGATTTAGTAGAGGAAGAGCTTAAGATTTCTCCTGCTATTAAACACATGAATTATATTCAAACGCTTACTAACATTATAGTAGTGGCAGTTAGAAATAAATCGCTAGCATTAGAAAACTTAGAACAAGAAAGAGTGAAGAAAGAATTAGAATTAGCCGCAGAACTTCAACAGCTTCTAGTGCCAAATAAAATAGAAAGTACCGAGGAGTTAGATGCCTCTAGCTTTTATAAACCTCATGCTCAGCTTGGAGGAGATTACTTCGATTTTATCACGTTGGCTGATGGTAGAAAAATGTTTTGCATAGCTGATGTAAGTGGCAAAGGAGTAAGCGCAGCTTTTCTGATGAGTAATTTTCAAGCTCATTTACGTGCCATATTCAGTTATACTAATCAGCAGCTAAAAGATGTAGTAAGAGACCTCAACAGAAAAGTGAATAGCAGTGCCATGGGTGAAAAATACATCACCATGTTTATAGGCATCTGGAACAACGAAACTCGAGAACTTATTTATATCAACTGTGGACATAACCCACCATTATTAGAAAATGGAACTGATGATATAGTAGAGTTAACTGATGGTTCTTTAGGTTTAGGTATGTTAGAAGAAATTCCTACTATCAGTGAAGGATCTGTATTCGTTAAACCTCACTCTAGATTAGTGTGCTTTACAGATGGGCTAGTAGAAATAGAAAACGACCAAAAGCAAGAATTCGGGATAGAGCGTGTTATTGAAATTTTGGAAAAGAATCCTACAGCTAGTTCTGAACAAATAAACAGTAGGTTAATAACTGCAGTCCATGACCACAGAGGTGAAATGCCGTTTATGGATGATACAGCTATTCTTACGTTGAGATTCGCATAAAAGTCTTATTTCTCTCCTAGGCCATGCATTATGAACCCGTAGATTTGAGATTGCTTTAGCTTATCTGCAGCAGGACTAATTGATCCTTTATGTCCTTCTCCTGGATTACATTTCAGAAGAATTTTCGAATCAGCTTCATTATTTTGTCTTAATCTCACTACAGAAGACACAACCTGCCAGTAAGGTGTTTGCATATCCTCTAAGCCACACCAAAACAGCATATTGGGATAGTCCGCCTTAGTAATATTTGGGTATGGTGAATACTTTTCCATGTAATCCTTTACTCCATGATCACTAGGGTTTCCAAATTCTTTATACTCTCCAGTAGTCAAAGGAAGATCAGGATCTGACATGGTATTAAGCACATCCAAATACGGCCTGTCAAAAATTAAAGTACCGAAAAGCTCAGGTCGATTATTAGCTATATATCCCATAATGAGCCCGCCTGCACTTGTTCCGTAACCTATAAGTTGATTTCTAGATAAATCATATTCATCTTTTAAAAATTCAGCACAGGCTATGTAATCCTCAAATGTGTTCAGTTTATTAAGCATCTTACCATCTCTATACCATTGGTCATTTCTAGAAGCGTTTCCTCTTACATGAGCATCGGCTATAATAAATCCATTATCCATATACGCTTTATCTTCTCTAGAGAATGATGAATAAAACCTAGCACCATAACAGCCATAACCTCGAAGTAAAATCCCTTTTATAGAGTCTCTTATGGCTTCTTTCTTATAACAGAGCACCAACGGCACGTCTACATCTTCATTCTTTACGTCCATTCTCTGACGGAAGTACTTATCAGTCCTATATAGTTCTGTTTCTTTCAACATTTCTTTATCGCTTGGCTGTTCGGCATCTACCTTATACTTGATGTAAGGCGTTTGATAAGAGTCATAATGGACAATAAACTCATTAATGCTTTCTCCTTTTTCTATAGATGCGTATGATGACTTTTCTTTAAACTTCACCGTTTCTATTTTTTGTGAAGTCCTGTCCATAATAAGCACTTCACTTTCCAGTTCTTTATAATGGTTAACGACCAAATAATCATCTAAGAGTAAAAAGCCTTCAATAGGATAAGGAGATGAATAAATTTTCTTTCCTATCCTTTTAGCATCTATATCATATTCATAAATAACTTGATCTTCCATAGGCTGATTAGTAAGCAAGCCAATTCCGTTTTCCTCAAAATCCTTGACCGTATAAAACATGTCATTCACTAGAAAAATGGTATCCAAAGAGATGGCGTTTTCATCCAACAACACATGAAAAAGATGATTTCCATCTGAACATTCGGAACTAACGAACATCTCACTATCCGAACTATAACGATGAATTTCTAACTGATAAGTATTGTCTTTTTCAAAAAACAATACTTCTTCTACCATGCTATTCAGGTTCAAATTTAAAAGCTTAGAAACTCTGTAACTCGGTGAAGGAGCCAATGTATACACTAGCATCGAGTCATTTAAAATATCAAACTCACTTATACTATTCAGTGCATGAACTAGGGTTTCATTTTTATAGATTGACAAATGGTTAAAAATTTGTCCCATTATAGAGTAGGAAAAAACCACAGAAGTATCGGGTAATATTTTGAAATCTTCAATGTTAAAATTCGGACCATTTTCAGCTAAAGCTTTTAAATTAAGAATCCGTTTTTCTTGTTTATTTCCTTGAACCACATACAATCCCATTTCATTTTTCTCATTCTTTTTATACCTGCAGATAAAACCATCACTTTTAAAGTATGGGTCTACTTTAGAAGTATCTGCTTTGTATTTATAAGCACGTGCATAAGAAGAAATGTACTCTTTAGATTCTGCGCGTAGTTTCGACATTACACGGACGTAGTAATCATCCTCGGCAGAAAGGATACTCTCAGTTACCACATGGTCTTTTTGTTTTAACGTATTCATGTCATCTCCAAACATATATTTCTGTCTCTTATACACATCTGACGCTGCCGACGAATAGAGAGGTGTAG
>CAJXOV010000079.1 GCA_913057815.1 uncultured Flavobacteriales bacterium | reverse complement strand
CTACACCTCTCTATTCGTCGGCAGCGTCAGATGTGTATAAGAGACAGTCGATATATCCACAAGTGGTTTTGAAAAGAGGAGCTAACTAGTGAAACATCATAGAACGAGATGTCATTAAAATTCAAACCCTCATTCTGCTCCGAAAGAGTGTTATCTAAAAACACCACTTCATTGTTATCTTTATAGTAAACTACTGTTCTCATAGGATTTGTTACATCCAGTGAGAATACATCACCTTTTCTTAAATTACTATAGGTGTAATGACTCGCTCCCTTTTTGTTAAACTTAGAAATGGTGTTATTATCATAGACAAAGACATTTTGAAATTCATCTAACTCTACCCGTCCTGCTATCTCACAAGGAGATTCCCAGAGCAATACTAAACTTATGATTTGTAATATAAAATAACTCATTTATAATTTAATGCAATTCCTCAGCCAAAAATCCCTCATGTATCAATGAATTGATTTCATCCAAATATTCTCTGTCATTTGATAACCGAGGAACTTTGTTTTGACCTCCTAACTTACCTCTTTTTTTCATCCATCTATAAAATGTCCCTTTTGGTAAAGTTCTAATCAAAGGCTCCTCTAAAGCCAAATTATAGGACCTCTTAGCCTGATAATCCGAGTTTTCGCGTTGCAGCGCCTCATCTAGAACATATTTAAATTTCTCCAAATTGTTTGGCGGTTCTTGAAATTCTATAAACCACTCATGTCTACCTTTATTCAAACTCCCCATAAAAACAGGTCCAGCTGTAAAATCAGAAATAGTAGCTGAGGTTTCCGCACATGCATGCTCTAAAGCAGCCACAGCATTTTCAATGATCACTTCCTCTCCGAAAGCATTAATAAAATGCTTTGTCCTCCCAGAAACCTTTATTCTAAACGGACTCAAATTGGTGAATTGAATAGTATCTCCAATCTTATATCTCCAAAGCCCTCCATTAGTTGAAATTACCATCGCATAAACCTCACCTAAAGTCACTTCTTCTAAAGCAAGAGTCTCTGGTTGTTCCTTGCCTTCATTTGCTATAGGTATGAATTCATAATAAATACCATAATCAAGCATCAGGAGCATATCCTTTTCTCCTAACCTATCTTGAATACTAAAAAATCCCTCAGAAGCATTATAAGTTTCCAGAAAATTCATCTTAGGCGAATCTATCAACTTTTCAAATTGCTTTCTATAAGGACTAAAGCTGACCCCTCCATGAAGGAATAATTCCAAATTTGGCCAAACATCTGTTATGAGGGCCTTACTCTTCATTTCCAAAATCCTCTTCATCAAAACAAGAGTCCAAGAAGGTACTCCTACTACCATTCTCACATCTTCATTCATACTCGCAATAGCCATCTTATCGATCTTATGCTCCCAATCCTCCATTAGAGCTATATCCTTGTTTGGAATTCTTTTTAACTCCACCCATATCGGTAAATTCCTGATAATAATAGCACTTAAATCGCCCGTATAGCAGGCTCTGTTGTATGAATGAATATTAGAACTCCCACCTAAAACGAGAGTCTTTCCAGAATAGACATCTGCCATTCCATTTAACTCGTAGTATATAGATAGGGCATCCTTTCCTCCTTTATAATGGCATTCCTCTAAAGATTCTGAAGTAACTGGAATGTATTTACTCTTACCACTTGTGGTTCCTGAGGATTTAGCAAACCATTTCTGTTTAGTCGGCCAAAGAAGATTTTGCTCACCTTCCCTTAATCGATAAATATAAGGTTTGAAATCATCATAAGTCCTTATAGGAACCCGCTCCCTAAACTCATTTGAATTTTTAATGGACCCGAATTCATATTTAGATCCGAATTCAGTGTGCTGAGCCATCCTACATAAATCCCTCATCAACTCCTCCTGCACCTCCAAAGGGTACTTTTTAAAGAGAGCAATTTGATGAACTCTTTTTTTCATAAACCATGAAAAAACGGAATTTAGAGGCATAAGCTAAGCATATTTAGGTACTGGCTAATTTCAGCTTTTAATTCATGAACTACAAGAAATACAACAACAGATTAATTCTTTGGCTGCGGTATTAGAATTTTCCCAATCACTTCTTACAAAAAATGGAAATAACTTCACACCTCCTATTAAAAGCTCAGAAACTTCTAAAAAGTTTAATCCACTATTGTTTGCCTAAACCATTCATCAAAAGAGACATATCATACGTATATAAGGAAACAATTTTATTCGGTAGTGTATTTCCTATTCATGATTCGGAAGAAAAATGTTGGCATTTATGAGTATAAACCTGTCAAACAAAGCACCCTTCATATAAAATACTTAACCTTTATCGTAAACACAACAGACTTAAATTCACAACCTTAACTACTGCCCTACCACTTGACAGACTTAAAAGAAAAAATAACCTTATCAATTAATCACTAGGAGTTAAAACTTCATATATTTGCAGTCCGAAATTTCTCCAGCGCTCAGGTGTCTGGGGTGTTTTGTAAACATTGCGAGGTGGAGCAGTTGGTAGCTCGTCGGGCTCATAACCCGAAGGTCGTAGGTTCGAGTCCTGCCCTCGCTACTAGGAGTTAAAGGCTCAGGAACTTTTCCTGAGCCTTTTTATTTTTTGAATAAAAAATCAGAGAAGATTCCCTTCTATAATCCATTATCTTTACACCTAAGTACATTTCTCATGAATCATAAAGCAGGATTTATAAATATTATTGGCAAACCTAACGTAGGGAAGTCTACATTAATGAATCAATTAGTAGGAACGAAGCTGAGTATCATCAATTCTAAAGCTCAAACTACTCGTCATAGAATAATGGGGATCGTAAATGATGACGATTACCAATTAGTATTTTCAGATACTCCTGGTGTTGTTGATGCCAAGTACAAGCTTCACGAGGGTATGAATAACTTTGTAAAAAGTGCTTTTCAAGATGCTGATGTTTTCCTTTTCGTAGTAGAGATCAATGAAAAATCTGAAAATCAGCACGTACTGGTTGAAAAACTCACCAAGATAGACACACCTACTATACTTGTATTAAACAAAGTAGATATGACTGACCAAGCTGAGATTCAGCTGAAATTGGACGCTTGGAAAGAAAAACTGCCTAACTCGTTGATTATTCCTGTTTCTGCTTTACATAAGTTCAATGTAGACATCGTGATGGAAAAAATAATTTCATTAATTCCAGAATCCCCTCCATATTTCCCTAAAGATGAACTGACAGACAAACCAACACGTTTTTTCGTTAGTGAAATTATTAGAGAAAAGATTATGACTCACTACAAACAGGAGATCCCTTACTCTTCTGAAGTTGAAGTAGAAGAATATGTAGTAGAGGAAAAAATAGTTCGCATAAGAGCTATCATCTACGTTATGCGAGAAAGTCAAAAAGGGATTATGATTGGTAAAGGTGGCATAGCGCTCAAAAGAGTTGGAACAGAAGCTCGGAGAGATATAGAAAGATTTATCGAGAAAAAAGTATTCTTACAGCTTTTTGTTAAAGTGGATAAAGACTGGAGAGACGACCCTAAAAAATTAAGAAGATACGGTTACCTAGACTAGCGCTATGATAATAAAAGCTCCAGCCAAGATAAACTTAGGTCTTCATATTAAAGGAAAAAGAAATGATGGTTTCCATGAGCTTGAAAGTATTTTCTACAGCATTCCTCTATTCGACTATGTAGAACTGATATTATCTGAACAGGACTCTTTTTCTTCTTATAATATTAAAATTCCCGGAGAAGAAAACAATAACCTATGCCTACTAGCTCTGAGATTACTGAGAGATAAAGGCTATAACATCTCAAACTATCACATTCATTTACTGAAAAACATTCCAATTGGAGCTGGGCTTGGTGGAGGAAGCTCGGATGCCATAGCTGTTTTATCAGGAGTTAATAGAATGGATAATCTCCAAATTCCCGAACTCCGGTTGGCGGAACTGGCTGCGGAACTGGGAAGTGACTGCCCTTTTTTCTGTGTCGACAGCGCTTCTCTAGTTACAGGCAGAGGAGAGACCATAACCCCTATCTCGTTTAGTTTAAAAGGGAAATATTTATTATTAGTTAACCCTGGAATCCACATCAGCTCAAAAGAAGCCTATGAAGCACTAGACCTAAATAAAACAACCACTTCTAAGATCAATTGGAATCTCCCTCCTTCGGATTGGAAACATACTTGGGTGAATGATTTCGAACAAGCTCTCCACCCTAATCATCCGGAATTGCAACGCATAAAAAACCATCTTTATGTTAGCGGAGCGTTTTATGCCTCCTTGAGCGGAAGTGGTAGCTCTGTATATGGAATTTTTAATGAAAGACCAGAAAACTATTTATTCGAGTCACTAAACTATTCCGAGTGGATTTTTAATCTTTAATCACTTAGGTGATCTAAAGTAAAGCCATACTCCCAGTATTAGAAATATTAAATTTGGGATCCAGACGGCTATCAATGGATCGACACCTGCATTAGTTGCTGATACACTAGCTATCCTTTGAAAGAAGACATAAAGAAACCCTATCACTACTGCCAACATCAGATGAATCCCTGTTCCTCCTCTTAACTTCCTAGAAGCGATTGATGCTGCAATAAGAACAAACACATAAATACTAAATGGAATACTTGTCCTCTGGTGTTTTTCTATTAAAAGCTTCGACATCCCTTCCCCTCCTTCTTTTTCCAAGGTTTCAATGAATACATTCAACTCAGACCAAGTCATAGCGCTAGTCAACCTAAATCTACGGCCAAAATCATTTATTTTAAGGTTCAACACAGTGTCTTTAACGCTGAAAGATTCAAAACTTTGAGTACCATTTTTATGATATTTTCGAATTTGCCCCCTCTTCAATTGCCACTTGTCTTCATCTGGGAAATATTCCGCTTTATCAGCTAGAATCTTTTGCCGAAGCTCACCTCCGTCCCAATTTTCGATGGTGAATTTGGCTCCGACTTGTTTTGAAGCAGACAAAGATTTAAAATACACAAGCTCCCCAGGCGAAATCTCCCTATGAACATTCTTGTCAGAAATATAATAGTTCGGTCTCATATAGGTGTTTTCAAACTCTATCTTTCTCCTATTGGCTAACGGAAGGAATATGTGAGAAATAAACAAAAAGACAATCACTAAAAGAGTAGCCGCTAAAAAAAATGGCCTCAAATACCGATTAAACGACACCCCTCCGCTGAGTATGGCTACGACTTCAGTTCTTTGCGCCATATTACTGCACACCAATACGACTGTGAGAAAAATAAGCAAACCACTAAGCAAATTTCCGAAGTGGATACAGAAATTCATATAATATCCAAGAAGAATGTTTTTCACAGGAACCTCATGCTCAATGAAGTCATCTGCCCTATCAGACAAATCTATTACCACGGAGATAATAATGAATGCCATTATGATAAAAACGAATGTGCTTAAAAACTTTCGAATAATATATTTATCCAACGTTTTCATAAACGCACAGTCAGTTTACTTACCACTTTTTTCTTCCAATCTGAAAAATCACCCAAGATAATATGTTCTCTAGCCTGCTTAACCAAATCCATATAAAATGCCAAATTGTGGGATGTAGCTATCATCTTGCCCAACATCTCGTTTGCATGAAAAAGATGCCTTACATAAGCCTTGGTGTAAAATGAATCTACATAACTTGTTCCATCTGGATCTAAAATTGAAAAGTCATCTGCCCACTTTCTATTTTTCATATTCATAGTACCTTCCCAAGTAAAGATCATTCCATTTCTGGCATTTCTTGTCGGCATTACACAATCAAACATATCAACGCCTAACGCTATATTTTCCAAAATATTGGCAGGTGTTCCTACGCCCATTAAGTACCTCGGTTTTTCCTCAGGAAGGATATCACACACCACCTCAGTCATAGCATACATCTCATCATGAGGTTCTCCCACAGACAACCCTCCAATAGCATTCCCTGGCATATCCTGTTCTGCTATAAATTCTGCTGACTTCACCCTTAAATCGTTGTAAACACTCCCTTGAACTATAGGAAATAACGCTTGTGAAAACCCATATTTTGGCTCATTTTCTTTATGGTTTTTAATACATCTCTCTAACCACCTATGAGTCATATCCAGACTATCTTTAGCGTATGAGTACTCACACGGATACGGAGTACATTCATCAAAAGCCATTATTATATCTGCTCCAATAATTCTTTGAGTCTCCATTACATTTTCTGGACTAAACAGATGTTTTGAACCATCAATATGAGACCTAAAGACTACCCCTTCTTCATTTATTTTTCGATTATCGCTTAAAGAATAAACCTGATATCCTCCACTATCTGTTAAAATCGGTTTATCCCATCCATTGAATTTATGAAGCCCACCTGCGGCCTCTATAATTTCTAATCCCGGTCTTAAGTATAAATGGTAAGTATTCCCCAGGATAATCTGTGCTTTTATATCAGACTCTAAATCCTGTTGGGTAACTCCTTTCACAGTAGCTGCAGTTCCTACTGGCATAAAAATAGGAGTTTCTATAACTCCATGATCAGTTTCTACTAATCCAGCTCTAGCTTTAGAGCCTGAATCATTATGTTGAAGGGTAAATTTCATTGCGTAGCAAAGGTAATTTTTATATTACAAAATCAGCTGTTCATTATCCATGGTTTTGTCTTCGGATAAACTTTCTGGCTTAAATTTGAAATCATGTTAGGAACTCTAATAAATACAGCCACAGTTATACTTGGCAGCGCACTAGGTATGCTCATTAAAAAGAGTCTTCCTGAAAGGATTGTTAAGTCAGTATTTCATGCCTTAGGAATATTCACTTTGTTTCTTGGGATTTGGATGTCAATTAAGTTAAATAAAGAGTTCATTCTAATTGTGGTCTTATCATTAGTACTTGGAGCTATTGCAGGAGAAGTCTTTCTTTTGGAGCAAAGGCTAAACCTTTGGTTAAATCGATTTAACTCAGGCGAGTCTTCTGAAAAATCTTTTGGTGAAGGTTTGATGACCGCTTTTTTAATGTTCTGCATGGGAAGTATGACTCTTTTAGGGACTTTCCAAGAAGGTATTTCTGGGACTAGAGACTTAATATTAACCAAAGCTACTATGGACTTCTTTTCATCAGCAGCCCTGGCGTCTGCGTTTGGGAGGAGCATCCTCTTCTCTGCTATTCCTCTTTTTATTTTCCAAGGAGCCTTAACTTTAAGTGCTGTATATCTACAATCCTACTTCACCCCTAATATTCAGGACATCATATTTAGTACTGGTGGCATCCTAATGTTAGGACTTGGGCTGAACATATTAGATATTACTAAAATTAGGATTCTAAATTTAATGCCCGCCTTACTATTTGCTCCACTACTTTATGAATTGAAAATAATCTTTTCTACCATTCTGTTTTAAAACTCAATCGATAGAAATCGACTCCTTACTTCTTCTCGTTTTCTCAAGGATCAGTTTTCTCTTATAAAAGAACCCACTCTAAAGAGAAATCAAGCTTCTTATAATAGCCTTATTGTCTTATAACTACTTGAGACATGCCTTTTTGTCATTAAATCCGCGCTAATCGCGCCATTTTGACGCTTATTTTCTATTGGAACACTCCTTGAAGAAAGGAAAACACAATAAAAAGATTAAAATGAAATTAGCAAAACAAGAAAGGTCAACAGTAAACAACCCATTAGTAAATTGGATTTTTGACGATATGTTTCTTAAAGACACAAACAGAGAAACTCAAAAAAAGTGGAATCGGGATAAACAACCTAAAACAAACATTTTAGAAAATAAAAATGAGTTTATCATAGATTTATCGACACCTGGTTTTTCCAAAGAAAGCTTCAACCTGGATATATCGGACAGAATGCTGAAAATTTCCGGAAATAAAAAACCGACTGATGAAAAAGGAAACTATAGAATGAAAGAGTTTGGTTCAGACAAGTTTCAGCGATCGTTCAAATTATCTGAGAACACCGATATTGAAAGCATATTTGCTGAATACACTAACGGTATTTTAAGAATAACACTTCCAAAAAAAGAAATCAAAAAGAAATCCCTTGAGATTAAGGTAAAATAATAAAGTGAGTTTTTTCATAATAATTGGTTAAAGTTTGATTCAGAGAAGTTGATATGTGAAGTTGGGGTTTTCAAGAGCGCTACTGTGAAAAGTAGCGCTCTTGTTTTATTTAATGGGAGTCATGTGAATTAATTTAGTACGAAATCAAAACTTCATGCCGGCTAATAAATATGCTTTATTAAGATACCG
>CAJXOV010000078.1 GCA_913057815.1 uncultured Flavobacteriales bacterium | reverse complement strand
GAGATGTAGAGAGGTCTCGTGGGCTCGGAGATGTGTATAAGAGACAGTGCCTATCCTTTATGCTATGTTCCGTTTCTTCCCTGCGAATATAGATTTAAGACAAAAATCTTTTTTATGGGCTGATGATTTAGGATCTTATGATGCTATTTTCACTTGGACTCAAGAAATCCCACTTTTATCTTCATTCTACGGAAACCACGTGAGTGGATTTACAGTACTGATGGCTATTTCTATGTTCTTTTACACTAGAATGAGTTCTGGAAACATGCCTCAGAGTACACAGCCGGGAATGCCTAATATGAAGGTGATCATGAATATATTCCCGATCATGATGCTGTTCTTCTTTAATAAGTTCGCATCTGGTTTGAGTTTATATTATTTCTTAGCCAATCTATTTTCAATCGGACAAATGCTTTTCATTAAAAAGTACCTTGTCAATGAAGAGAAGATTAGAGCTAAAATAGAAACCAATAAGACGAAGCCTGCTAAAAAGAAATCTGCATTTGCTCAAAGGTTAGAAGACATGCAAAAAGACCAGCAGAAGAAAATAGCACAGCAGAAGAAGAAGAAATAACTCAATGAATAAACTAGTTTTTTACATATCTCTTTTTCTAATTGCATTAACTATTCACGCTTGTGGACTAAAGAATGCTAGTGAAACATCTGAAGAGATAGTAGAAGGAGTTAAAATAGACACTTCACTTACTCTAGAGAATTTAGAACTTATAGATTCAGTAAGTCAATTAGTTCCTGTTACCTCAGAACCACTTCTTACTTATGCTAGATCTTACTGTTTTGGAATGTGTCCTGTTTTTAAGTCAAGTATTTCTCAGGATGGAAAAGTTAGCTATGAAGGAATCAACTTTGTAGATAAAATGGGAAAGCATGAAGCTCTTATTTCAGCTTCTCAGAAAGACTCTATAATTCAAAAAGTTTTAGACATTAACTATTTTGAATTGGATAGTGCTTACGATAATGAATTTATTATGGATATTCCTTCAGTTAAGACCTCTGTGAATATGGAAGGAAATTCTCATAATGTACTGGATAGATACCAAAGTCCGAAAGAACTTAAAAAATTGTATAAAGTGTTAGATGACATTTTTGCAACGCTGGAATGGGAACCAGCTATAGATATGGAATAAATTTTACCAAATAAATAAATGAATACGATGAAAAAACTGCTCATATTATTAATAGCCGTGACTTCATTTTCAGCTATCAAAGCGAATGAAGGAATGTGGCTAGTGAGTCTTTTAAATAAGATGAACGAAGCTGAAATGAAAGGATTAGGTCTTAATCTTTCTGCTCAAGATATCTATGATATCAATAACGCCAGCCTTAAAGATGCCATAGTACGTTTGAACTACGGTCAGTGTACTGCTGAGATGATATCTGATCAAGGATTGGTTCTAACTAACCACCATTGTGCTTATGATGCTATTCAAACTTTAGCTGTGCAAAACGGGGATGATTACCTTACAAAAGGTTTTTGGGCTTATGAAAAGAATCAGGAAATGCCAATTAGTGATTTCGTGGTTTCATTTCTTGAGAGAATAGAAGATGTATCAGAAAGAGTATTAGCTGGTATTGACCATAATACTCCTGAAGCAGATAGAGAAGCTATGATAGCTGAACGAAGCCAGGCTATTATGGAAGAATCATCTAATGGAGGAATGTATGAAACAGAAGTAAAATCTTTTTTCTATGGAAATGAGTTTTATTTAATGGTTTACAGAACTTACAGTGACATTAGATTAGTAGGAAACCCACCAGAAGCTATTGGGAAATTCGGTGGAGATACTGATAACTGGATGTGGCCAAGACATACAGGAGATTTTTCTATGTTAAGAATTTATTCTGATGCTGATAACAATCCTGCTGGTTACAGCGAAAGCAACAAGCCATATGCTCCTAAGCATCATTTACCAGTAAGCACTTTAGGTGTTGAAGAAGGTGATTATGCTATGATTATGGGATATCCTGGATCTACTGACAGATACTTATCATCTTTCGGAGTAAAACAAGCTATTGATGTAGCTAACCCTGCCGTAGTAGAAGTAAGAGATTTAAAGTTGAAAACTATGAAAACTCACATGGATGCTGATCCTCAGGTGAGACTAATGTATGCTAGTAAATATGCTGGTGTAGCTAACTACTGGAAATATTTCATAGGTCAGACTAAAGGTCTAAAGAGACTGAATGTTCATGGTCAAAAACAAGACATAGAAAAAGAATTCCAACAGTGGGCTAATGCTGATTCTAAAAGAAAAGATAAGTATGGAAATGCTCTTAAAATGATGGAAGAGTATTACAATGCTAGTACTCCTTACGTAAAAGCTGACAAATATTTATTAGAAGCTGGAATAACAGGTGCTGATATCGTGCTTAAGGCATGGAGAATGGGGAATGGAATTCAGAGATCATACGATGCTGAAAACAAAGAAATTCCTGCTGACAAACTAGCCGCATTAAAAGCTCAAGGAGAAGGTTCATTCAGCGAGTACAACGAAATGTTGGACAAAGACATGTTCGTTAAAGTAATGACTATGTACATGAAGAATATTTCTGCTGATCAAATGCCAGATATCTTTAAAACTATAAACGGTAAGTACAAAGGAGATATTAAAAAATATGCTGATAAAATGTACGACAAGTCAATGTTTGCTAACAAAGCAAATTTTGATGCATTCTTAGCTAAGCCTAAAATGAAGAAATTCGAAAAGGACATGGCTTGGCAATTTGCTAATTCTGTAATAGCACTATACAGAACTGGTTTAGGAAATGCTGACCCTGTAGCTTACGATCAGAGTTATAGATTATTTGTAGATGGTTTGAGAAAGATGAATGCTTCTAAAAACTATTCTCCAGATGCCAACTCTACTATGAGAATTAGTTATGGTTCTGTTCAGGATTATTTCCCAGCTGATGCTAAGCATTATGATTACATTACTACTCATAAAGGAATTTTAGAAAAAGAAGACCCTTCTAATCCAGAATTCATAGTTCCAGGGAAGCTTAAAGAACTAATAGAGGCTGAAGATTTCGGTACATATTCAGATGCTAACGGAGATTTAATAGTATGTTTCTTATCTGACAATGATATTACTGGAGGAAACTCTGGAAGTCCTGTAATAAACGGAGATGGTCATTTGATAGGATTAGCTTTTGATGGTAACTGGGAAGCTATGAGTGGAGATATCGCTTTCGAACCAGAATTACAAAGAACTATATCTGTAGATATTAGATACGTGTTATTTATCATAGATAAATTTGCAGGTGCTACTAACCTTATAGAGGAAATGGATTTAGTTACTGAAAGAAAAATGGTAATGCCAGAACCAGTTCTAGAGATCGAAACTGAAGAGGTTGAGGAAATGCACTAGAATAAATTAATTATTCAATATATAAAAACCACTCAGATATTCTGGGTGGTTTTTTTTTATCTATATATTTGAAAACATTGAATAAAACTGCTAAAGACATACTACATTCAGAAGAACCTGCTGAAGTTTACCTGCTCATAGAAAACTCAAATAGCACCATTTTGGACTATTTGAAATTTATATTGGCAGATCTAATTCTGAAGAAAGTAATACTTGTAGAAAGAACACTAAGAAAAGCTCATCCAAAAGATAAAAGAGCGCGTTATTTCACCGATGTAAGAGTTGGTCCGAATTATAGTTTCTATGACGCACAGAGTTACGAAAAAGTGTTTCTAGAAGAAATAACTCCAGGAAAGTCGCGCCTGTTTTATCATTACATAAGAGCTATTCAAACTGAAGTTCCTACTGACGGGAAGTTTTTTAGAGATGTATTAAGAAACTCGGAATTAAAAGAATACTTCAGGCCAAATTTTGTTTCCTATCTCTTAGGTTACTTACCCCTAAATTCGAAAGGCACTAGAATGAGAAGGGAGTTAATACATGAGCTAAACCTTCTAGACAAAACCATTCCACAGTTATATAAAAGAACTGAAGATTTGTACAAGGTTATTCAGCCGTTAGGTGGGAATATCTTCCTCTTACATAAATTCAGTAGCGTAATGTGGAAGAGAATTAGTTATTCATTTCAAAACCGACCAGCTAAACTCGACAATATTATCCTTGACAATAGAACTTTGAGAAAATTAGACTACGCGTATTACTCGTACGATGTACTAGAGTCTTTAGATGAGTTCTTCTTTAACGTTTATCAATACGAATACGTTCCCCAAAACACTCGATCGAATTTTAGTTGGTATTAAACGTATTCAGTTTTATCAAAAGGCAAAACGGAGTTAAACCTCCTTATCTACAGTATCTGTAACCACATAATACCTCGGATCTTCTATAGATTCTTCGATTACTTGATTAAAACTATCATTTCCTTTTAAAAGTAATGCCTTACAATCAGGACTAAGGTGAGTAAGTTTTACTTTCTTACCTAAAGCTGCATATTTATTAGCTATACCTCTTATGGCTTCCATTCCCGAATGATCAGATACTTTAGATTCGATAAAATCGATTTCTATACTTTCGGGGTCACCGGCAGGGTCGAATTTAGCATTGAAGTTCTGCACTGAACCGAAAAATAATGGTCCCCAAATAGTATACACCTTAGTTCCATCATCTTTCACAGTCTTTCTGGCTCTAATCATAGTGGCATTCTTCCATGCGAATACTAGAGCCGACATAATCACCCCTGCTATTACTGCTATGGCCAAATCTTGCCATACTGTTATAGCGGAAACTGCTATCAGCACGAATGCATCAGGTCGAGGGATTTTATGTAGAATTCTAAAGCTACTCCATGCGAAAGTTCCAATTACTACCATAAACATCACTCCTACTAGCGCTGCAATAGGAATTTTATCAATGACAGGAGCTCCTACCAATATGAAAACTAACAAGGCTAAAGCTGCCGTTATTCCTGAAAGTCTTCCTCTTCCTCCTGAGTTTACATTGATAATAGACTGACCAATCATGGCACAACCACCCATTCCACCGAAAAATCCATTTAGAATATTGGCACTTCCTTGAGCTACACATTCTCTGTTTCCGCTTCCTCTAGTTTCTGTTAATTCATCCACTAAGTTCAGTGTCATTAGTGACTCTATTAATCCTACCGCTGCAAGAATAAAAGCAAATGGAAGCATAAACATAAGATTAGAGCTCGTATATAAAGCTGGATTTAGAACATCAAATCTAAATGATGGAAAACCACCACTTACTCCTCCCGTTTGTCCATCAGGAAGACCATCTGTAATAAACGAAGCTACTGTAGCTGTGTCTATATGACCGAAAATAACAATACAAGTTACTACTGCTATAGCCACTAATGCAGAAGGAATCTTCTTAGTGAGTTTAGGAAGAAAATGCATAATAGCCATGGTTAAAGCTACTAAGCCGAGCATTGTCCATAGTTCAGTTCCTTGAAGCCATTCCGTAATGAACCCATTTCCGTCTTCTTTAGGTAATGGAATTTTAGCCCCATTTTCTAATACGGGTTTCATAAACATTCCTGATTGTGCTAAGAAGATTACTATGGCCAAACCATTCACAAAACCCATCATTACTGGATGTGGAATCAATCTTACAAACTTTCCTAACTTAAACAAACCCGCAGAAATTTGAATAATTCCTACCATAAACAAGGTGACTAGTAGAAATAATAATCCTCCGTTTTCTATTCCCTGGGCAGCTCCCATCAGTTCCCCTCCTTTAATTAGAGCTATCATTACTACAGCTGTAGCACCTGTAGCTCCAGAGATCATCCCTGGTCTTCCTCCGAAAATAGCAGTTACTATTCCCATCATAAACGCTCCATATAATCCTACCATAGGAGACAATCCTGCTACGAATGCAAATGCTACTGCTTCAGGAACCAAGGCTATAGCCACAGTTAAACCTGATAGAATATCATCTTTAGGATTGAACGTGAAATTTCTTAGTGCGTGCTTAATCATGGGAATTACTTACGTGAAAAAGCGTGCAAAGATACTGTTTTAAAAAAGCTGAGAAGAAACCTTATTCAGTTAAATCCTCATCTAAGAGTTCATAATCTCCAACTTTCTTATTCTTCCTCCATGAGTTTTTTAAATACTCATAAAATGCCCATGTACATAATGCAGAAACTGCTATAGCCATAATCGATAGAGCAAAATCATTGATACCTACGAAATTTCCATCATAATCTGTCTCTACAAAGATTGCTAGAACTAAACCAAAAACCACTTGGCTTCCAAAATAAACAGCCAATCCTGCTATAGCCATTCCCCACTGGTGTCTTCCAAAATCAGCAGCTAAACGATAAAAAGCCCTGCCTATAAAATAAATTAATGCCTAACATACTGGTAAGTTGATTAGTAAAGAGCACAAAAATAAGCCCTTTTTATGATTTATAGCTCAGCTGAGATCCTCATCCAAAGTTTCAGATGGTAAATGAGTTCTAAGTTCTTTCTTCCATAAATACTCTATAAGCATATACATTAGCCAGCATAAAAAACCGCTTATGGCTAAGGAAAGAAAAAGTAGCTTGAATCAATCCACTATACCACTCTCTGTGGTTAAAGACTGTGGATTAATCTGTAGTAAGATAACTGAAACAACAGTCATGAACATAATGGATAATCCTCCTCCAAGTATGCCGAAAAGCCATGGAAGTTTATTGTACTTTTTAGCCAATCTCAAGAAAGCTGCTCCTACTCCTATGATCAATCCAAATTTAAGCATGGGGTTATTCTATGATGAGTATTTCTGTTTCAGTTCCTGCACTATGGGTTAATGACAGAAAGTAGGATCCTGCTTTTAAAAATCTGATGTCTACTGATTTAGCAGTTACAGTAGAAACCTGATGAACAGTTTTACCTGCTACATCTCTAATGAGCATGCTCCTGATTTCTCCGGGCTGAAGTCCACTGATTTGAAAAAAGCCTTGTGAAGGATTCGGATAAACTGTGATCTTTTTATCTTCTTCTGTTTCTTCTATAAACACTGGACAATCTAAAGGTTCCGAAGCCGATATATTTAACTCTCCATTATCAGCACTCCACTCTTCCCATACTCCTCCTTCTCCAATTTGCCAGTCGTTTAGATTGAAACTATTGTTGCCATCTGGTTGTCCTTGAACTTTATAAACTTTAAGCGCTGCTCCTGCATGATTCCATGTAAGTGGTTCATTAGCGGTGCAATTTTCAGGAGTTCCGTTTTCTAATTCACAATTAGCATGTATGAAATATGCGAAATCATTCAAAGGGTCGTTTCCGTAGACACTAGCTATTCCATTCTCATCTATGCAAACTGCAGTTCTTTCTTCGCAAGCCAATCCTTTGGCATAAACTCCTTCATCTTGGATAATTCGAGCTAGGAAGGTTAAATGCCTTCCTTTTCTATCTGGATCATCATAATGTGTGTCCGTAATTACATCCTGTAAATGTTCATTTTCAATAAAAGGCTCACTGCTGACAGTTACATCGGTTCTATATGGATTTTGCAACGCCTCTTCAGATGTAACCGTTCCGTTTTCAGCTGAGAAATAGTGACTTCCAAGTATGGCCATACCTGCGCTGGTTCCTCCTATTACTATATTTCTTTCGGTAATAGCTGAATTAATCAGGTCCTGAATTGGTGAATCTCTCCAATAAGAAACATAATCCCATTGGTCTCCACCCGCTATCCATATAGCTTCAGCATTCATGATACTCGTATGAATTTCTTCTTCGTTACTGGCTGGAGCACCCAGGAATACGATAGATTCTACCGAGTTTACTGTTACTCCTAATTCAGAGAATAAGTAATCATTATACCCATCAGATCCACTGGCTCTTATTACCAAAACATCTCCTCCATCTGCTCGATGCAGAAACCACTTCATAGCTTCATCATTTTCTGTAGAACCGCCCATTAAACAGATTCCTCCCATAGGAGTAGTAACCACGTCAGTTTCATTTCCGGTGAAATAACTGGTGTACGTAAACTGGCTTATCGAGGAGACTGAAAAGAGTAGTAAAACAGAAAAAAGACATAAGATTCGCATAGTTCGAAATTTTTAATGAAGATAGTAACCTAGGCGTACTTGATGAAATTAAGTTGGAAAACTTCCGATTGAAAAATGCAATATTCTCAATCTCTGATAGTTTATTGAATGACACTTTAAACCACGTATGATGAAAAATAAATACCTTCTCATACTACTCGTCACCCTTTCCGCCAATTGTTTGCATGCTAAAATCACAGAAAAATCTGTGGTGGTTAACTTCGAAACTGACCAACATGAACTCAC
>CAJXOV010000077.1 GCA_913057815.1 uncultured Flavobacteriales bacterium | reverse complement strand
AGAGAGGTCTCGTGGGCTCGGAGATGTGTATAAGAGACAGATTTATATCCTTACAAATAAACTCGGAACTTAAATACTCCTCTAATTGAATTTGTTGCCCTGATCCAAAAATCCCGGACTGACTTTGAAAAAAGATTCTAAAAGTATCATCTGATGTTGTACATAGAATTACATCTTCAAGGCCGTCACCATTGAAATCTCCTTTACCAATTTGACCAGAGTTTTGGTTGATTACACCACTACTAAAAACTAACTCTCCCAATTCATACGACAAATTATCCTGAACATCAATTACTTTTATACTACCTGAGAATTGATCTCCATAAAGCCCTATTATTTCAGGTTTATCGTCCTCATCAATATTAATCAACTCAAAATCAGTAAAATTTATTATTTCATCATGCAATGGTATTTTCTGAGAAAATTTACCGTTTGCTTCATTCAAGTTCACGTATATACTTGGCTTTCCTTTACCACAAGCTATGATGTCATTTCTTCCATCTCCGTTTAAGTCAGCAATTTTCACATTAGTAGGATAAGAATCACCCCATGCCAGATCTTTGTCCTGAATAAACTCCCCCGTACCATCTCCGATAAAAGGAATGACCCTTCCAGATTCCACACAGGAAACAAGTAAATCAATATCTCCATCAAAATTCACATCTAACGGATTCACATATTGCGAATCTATGTCTGACTCCTCTAAGATTACTTCCGTAAAATTGGCATTCCCATCATTTTCTAGAAGAAATGTTTTATGAAAATCTTCATAAGTAGAAGGTATTTCCACGGCACCTAAAGCTATATCTAAGTCTCCATCAGAATCAAAGTCATATGGTTCTGATAGATGTGAAAAACGATGCTCTGAAATCACTTGAGGCGCCTGAAACAACCCATTTCCATCCCCTATCAATAATAATAGATTTTCAAGCCCAATCTCTCTAGTTGCTACTAATAAGTCATTAAATGAATCATTATTAAGGTCAATGCATTTAAAGGATGCTGCGGCTGGCACAGCAGCACCAATAGGTGTCGAGCCAGAAAAATTACCATCTCCTAAATTTCTGAACCATGCTATACCGTTATAATATGAACTCACTATGATATCTGACAAACCATCATTATTAATATCTCGGAATTCTACCCTACTCGGCCTATTTGCAAGTGAATATGAGTGTGGTTCTACTAAAAAATTTCGGTCACCCAAATTTTCTAGCCATAAAGCAACGTTTGGAGCTTGGAAGTAAAATCCATCATCACTTGACAAAACATCCATATCACCATCTCCATCTGCATCTCCAACGTCCAATCCTCTGAAATAGTTTACGCTAGTTTCTGGCCTTACTCGTTCAAAAGTATTATCATGATTATTATAGCATATTTGAAGGTGACCAAACTCAGTACCTGCATGAGTAACTACTATAATATCTAAATAAGAATCATTATCCATATCTGCTATCCGTAATGCAGTAAACCTAGCAGCATTACCAAAATAAATAGAATATTCAGTTAAAATGTTTCCAATTTCGTCAAGCTTACATATCAAAAGTTCACCATTATAAGAAGATGCTATTATCAATTCATCCCGCCCATCATTATCCATATCTTCCATAAAGGTGAAATTAGGATAAGACGATTCAATGTGAACGTCCTGGGTTTTTTTAAAATACTCCTGTAAATAACTTGTAGTGCAAAAAAGGCATAAGAGTGTAGATAGGAAGACTAATTTCATTGTAGGCTAATTTTAGAGCTAGTAAAATACGAAAAACATTTAACGCACAGATATTTACATTTTTAGACATCATATTTAACCTCTAGAGTTTTAAAGCTGCATAAAAAAGTTTCGAAGTATAAAAACCACGAGATTATCCCTCTTTTAAAAAGCCTAGACTGGATAAGCAACTGGAGATGTTTGACCGATTAATCACATTTCCCTTCGGTATATGAAGTAATTCCATCTGCAGCTGCACGACACGGGCTAGAATAATTTTTACCATTACAACCGCAGACTGGCTCATACACCGAAAAACATGCACCTGAATGATTTCTCTCTACTTTTCTGCTGTAACATCCATCATCAAAAAGTTTACTACAGCTGCTCAAAAGGAACATAGACAGCATCAATAAATACAGCAGCTTAGTTGGTTTCATCTGGCATTTTAATATAAAAACAAAGATTCTCAATTCGGAATGGCGATTCAATCACAAGGCCCACCAGTAACTTCAGTAATTCCATGGCTACTCGCTATGCATGCGTTACAATAAGTAATTCCATCACAGCCACAAACTCCTGGACAATCTTGAGTACAAAAGCCTGAATGACTTTCCTCTAATTCACTGCTATAACAGTCGTCATCATCTCCCTCTTTTTCTTTATTACAACTTGAAAATGATAGAACTAGAAAAAAGAATAAGGAAAGCGTAAGTATGAATTTCATAATGATAGAACTTTTAGTAGTGATGGAAAATGATCTGGAACAGTTGCATTTACCAAAGTGTACTATTCGAATGGATCTGAAAAATCATCATTCACAATAAACTCTTCATCATTCAATGTGTTCAAGAAGGCCAACAATGCCAGTTTATCTATCTCAGTTAATTGAAGACCACCAGTGGTATACTTCATAAAAGGATCTATAGTAGTGGAAGCTACTCCACCAGAATCATAATGGGCTAATACTTCCTCTAGAGTTTGGAAACGTCCATCATGCATATAAGGAGCAGTGTAAGCCGTATTTCTTAAGCTTGGAGTTTTAAATAATCCCATTTCCAGAGGGTTTTCGGATATACCTCCAAAACCTAGATCTTCAAATACAGAATCTAAACCATTATTATGTGGTAAGTGGTCTGTAAACTGCATGTTTCCGAATCCATGACAGTGAAAACAATCTGCTCCAAACTGACCTCCATTTCCATCTTCAGGATCTCCACCTTCTCTAATAAATAGGTCCAAGCCCATTTCCTCTAGAGGTGTCAATTCTACTTGACCAAGTCTGAACTTATCGTACTTGGCATTGGCCGAAATCATAGTTCTTAAAAACTGTGCTATGGCTTTTGCTGTTCTCTCTTTAGTTATAGCCCCTGGACCAAAAGCAGTCAAAAATTTTCCAGGATAAACATCATCCGCCTCAAGCTTTATAACAGCATCTTCCCAAGGAATATTCATTTCTATAGGATTAGGAACTGGTTGTAAAATTTGATCTTCTAATGTGAGAGCTCTTCCATCCCAAAAGTAATCTTGAGCCCAACCTAGGTTAAACAATGGCATAGCCTGTCGGTTCCCTGCTATACCTTGTGTTCCTATTGAAAACTGATTGGGATCTGAAAAGGCATTTTCAGGAAAATGACAACTTCCACATGACAGCGTATTATCCTCACTTAATTTTACTTCCCAAAAAAGATGTCTTCCTAAATCTATTCCTTCTTCAGTCATAGGATTATCTGCAGGAATATCCATTGGCGGAAAAAATGGAGGAATGACTATTTCATAAGGTGTAGCATTAGCTGGAACACTCGTGCACTTATTTTCGTCATCAAATCCATCTTTGCATTGCAACGCCAAGAGAGCAATTCCAATTAAGAGTAATATATACCTGTTAGATTTCAATTTATTGGGTTTAAATCAGGGTTAGTAATAAATGATGTGTCAGTCAGAGATTTTAGAAACGCCAATAACTGGCTCTTCTCTAAAGCTGTTAATTCCAAAGGTACGACTAATTCTGACTGATTAATATGACTCAAACCTCCCGTGTTAAAGTGATTTATCACCTCTTCTAAAGTTTGAATAGATCCATTATGCATGTATGGATAAGTTAATTCTATATTTCTTAATGATGGAGTCTTAAACTTTCCTTTATCAGCTTCATCATTGGTAATTCGGAACCTTCCGTCATCATCATAAGTCGTGTATAAACCTATGTTATGAAATCCACCATCCGTGAAATTATGTCCCGAATGACATGTGGCACAGGCAAGCTCATCACTAAAAAAGAGCTCCATTCCTGCTATCTCATCTTCTTCTAAAAATTCTTCTTCCAATATGTGTTTGTCATAGGGACTTCCACCAGTAATCATAGTCCTTTCGAAACAAGCAATAGCCCTGGTTATAGCATAGATATCTATATCCCTATCATAAGCTATCTGACTTAAGTCATTCAATATAGGGTCTGCTTGCAAGTCAGCTTCTATGATGTTTACATCATGATCAAATTCATTTTCATCTCCGATAGGAGCAAGAATTTGGATCTCTAAAGTAGGCACTCCTCCTTCTCCGAACAGCCTTTCCTGGTATGCTACATTCCCTAAAGTTGGAGAGTTTCTAAAACCAACTCGACCTTCTATTCCTTCAGCTATAGCTAAATTATCGGTGAATGCTGATAACTGATCATGGCAGGAAGCACATGAGAGAGTGTTATCTGCACTTAATCTAGTATCATAAAACAATCTTCTTCCGAGCTCTACCCTCTTTTCCGTCAGCTCATTATCATCAGGAAATTCTATAGATGGAAAATGGGAAGGAAGAACCAAATTATACGGAGAATCTGAGAGAGTTTCACACTTCACCTCATCTTCCTTTTTACAACTGGTTATAGCTGTCACACAAGTTAGTATAAACAGCCATTTTTTCATTCTACTTCTAGACTACTATTGAAATTGTCAATAAACTGCTGGGCTAATTCAAAATCTCCTCCTGTATGAGTTTCTCCATCATCTCTAATGTCTATGCTATGGATTCCATCTAAGAATTTTTCCATATTGATAATTACCTTTATCTCAGCTTCAGTTTCGGTCTGCGTAGCAATATCGACTTCGAATATATGCTCTGTATAAAAAGCATCATCTCCAGTATGAAAAACAAAAGGATATAGATAAACAGGATCCACAGCATCTGTAGTATCAGCTTTTCCATCAAACTTGGTAAAAATGTATCCTGTATTCCACCCCCAATGCATTCCTGCAGCCCCTTGCACACTCAAAGGATGACTATTAGGCCAAGTACTAGGGTCATAGTCTACATTGTATTCAGGAGGAACTCCAGTATGAAACTTAAGCTCATCAAACGAACTATCATTGGCTACGCTGTAATTTAACTCAATAGCTCCATCACCTACTTCCAATATTTCTATATCGCTCAATTCTATTTCATTTCCTTCCGAAGAAATAATAATATTCGAAATGAAGGTCTTAAAATTAAACTGAAGTAGCCTGTTTCCGAATTGATCTTCATATTCAGAACCATCTTCAACTGGAATATTATTCCAAGTAGGACTAAATGTAAGTTTTAGAGAAGATACCTCAGGAATTGGTGTAGTGCCTGGGGAACAGTTTTCTTCATTATCATCATCACATGACACAGCTAGCATAACCAAGCACAATAATAACACTACATATTTGTTCTTTTTCATCTTCTCTAAAACTACTTTAAAATTGTGATTATTCGATGACAAAGGCTCCTACTAAATTATCAGCGATCCCATTTGTCAAAACAGAAGCTCCATGAGTTCCAGATAGATTTAAGAAATCTACACCTGAATAAATGGCTGACACATCTGTTTTAATAGTTATATGTGCATGATCACCTTCCACATCTTGGTGTGCATCTAATATAAATTCTCTGCTCAAGGCATCTGTAGCACAATGAATAGATTTAGCTGTCTCAGGAACCCCGTCAGCATCTTCATCTACCATTATTTCGGTTTTAACAAACTTATATCCTCCTGCTGGATCCCACCCCCAGTGCATGGATGCATCGTTTAATGGCGCCTCGGCTAAAGTAGGGTCTTCATGATTTATTACATCATTTAATCCTAACAAAGCATGCACTTCATGAATGTGATCAAACTCAGTACTACCTACTGTGAACATATTAGAACTAGCTCCAGCATCCACTAAGATTACTTCATCCAACATATCCATATTATCTGAATCATCATGCAACATGATATCTGAAACATAAAATCTGAGCTCTGAAAATTGCACAGCTACTCCTCCTAATTCATACACCGTGTTATACTCGAAAGGAGCATCACCCATTTCAAATTCAAACTCTAACATCACCGATTTAGACGTATCCTCTGGAGTTTCGCACTTAGTTTCTACATTATCTTTAAGACATGAAGTAAGTGTTAAAGCACTAAAAAATGCTACTGTTATTATGATTATATATTTTTTCATTTTCTACTTATTAAATAATTCATGCCTATCTGTAATTGATACTTCAAAGGCAATGATTTTAATTCTGTTAATTTTTGTTTGGCAGGAACTATAAGCGTAACAAAACCTTCTAATTTCCCTCGGCTATAGTCTGCACGTATAGCTCCAGACAAGATTTCTCTGCTCGTTCCTTCTAAAATCTTAACTGATTGCTGGTCTTCAGCTTGAATCTCAATTTGTGGACCCAAAGCAATGGAGTAAGAAGAAGCATCATTGTTTTTTCTATAAGTCAACAGAGCCATGGCAGAATATGTATCTCCAAATTTATACTCACTCGTGTTTACCATGTTCTTTTTATACAACTGAGAGAGTACTAACCCTATGCTTTTAGTTCCAATGTAAACCTCTGACCCTATATAGTAATCATAGCTTCCAGAACCCATTTGGAAATCATGATCTAGTAATTTTTCCTCATAAGTCAACCTAGTTTCGCCTAGAGGAAATTTCACTCCTCCTCTTAAATTGAGCATGAGTTTAAACTCCCTATCAGTTTTAGGAAGAAAAGGACGGTACTCCAGAAAAACAGAAGGATCACCAAGTCCTGCCCCTTTTTCTCTAAGCTCACTATTCTGAGTTCGAGTGTTAAACTTTACTGGCATAACACCAAATACTGCCAACCTATTAGACACACGATATCTTCCTCTAAGCTCGAAGGAATTAAAATTTTCTTGAAGATAATCTTCAGAATAAAGACCGCTTAGGTGGCCTAAATGCTTTAGTCCAGAGGGTAAATATCCCGCTAAAACTTTTTGATTAAAGTGAATCCCTAGAGTGTGTGAAAAATCATTAGGATTTATCCTACTGAAAGCCGAACAGCCATCACATGCTGAGCATTGATAAACTGACACCACCACTAGAAACAAACTTAAAATGTATTTCATGAATGTTTATGATTGAATTAAATATCTCTACGATTTATTTAATTCTAACCAATTGGTGGATGGAATATTCGTGATCTTATCCCATCTAAAATATTCACCTGAAATGTGAATTTTGGCTTTTTCGAGACCTCTTTTTTAGAAGACGATTTCTCCTGAATCTTTTCAGAAGAAAACCATTTATTTAATTCTGAACCATTAATGAAAGTAAGTTTTGTAGAATTTTTCGAACTTTCTGCTTTGTTGAATTGATCTGCCAGATGACATGAACCTTTACAACATGATTCTTTAATATCCTTTTCTATACATAGCTCAGAAACTATATAATCGTAATTGACAACATGGCTCGAGATTATAAATGTATTCAGAAGTAAACTGAAACAAACTAAGCCCGATAATATGATTGAAATTGCCTTTAACATTACTTTCTACAAAAGTAAAACAAATTCTATCCTTAGAATATGACAAATATCACAAAGTAGCCTCAAGGAATGACCTCAGCATTTCAATATTCGAAACACCATTTAAACAAAAAACAGCCTTCTTTCGAAGGCTGTTTTATTAATACATCAATTGTATTTTAAGCGCTAATTCTTTACTAGTTTGACAAATCTAGTTTCAGTAGAAGAAGTAAGTCGAGAGACATACACACCTTCACTAAAGTTTAATGCATTGATGTTAATATTGTTTGAAGTTGGCTTTTCAGAATAAACAAGTTTCCCGTTTAAATCAAAAATTTCCACATACTCTAGCACATCATTTCCTGAAGATATTACCCAATTATCTGTAGTAGGATTAGGGTAAACCAATATAGATTCGAAAGAAGAAACCTCTATTCCAGAAGCAGGTACTCCGAAGTAAACATCATCGAAGTAATAACTCGTTTCTCCAGCAGTAGCTCCTTCTGTACCGAAATTGAAGAAGATAGAAGCTTTGTTGTAAACCCATCCATTATCTAACCCCGTGGTTAAAGCAGCCGTACCAGGAGCTTCAGTAGCGAAGTCAAACACGATAGTCTCCCACTCTCCAGCCAAAGTTGTATTGGTTTCAGTTTCACAAGTATGGGTCACATCATTAGCATCTTCAACTTTTAATCTAATTGGAGTATTGGCCGTAGGAGACCAAACTCTTACTGACATTTCAGAATCTGTTAATGTCAATGGAATATTCGTTATAAATCCGTCATTAGTACCTATAGTAGTACCAGCCCATGTAGCAGCTGTTCCTGTTTTGATTGACATTACTAC
>CAJXOV010000076.1 GCA_913057815.1 uncultured Flavobacteriales bacterium | reverse complement strand
GACTAATTGAAAGCTAACTATAAACTCAGAAATTTCGTCTTCTTCTCCCAAAACATCCACATCCGATTGTTCTCTGTTAATGGATATAGATTTTAAAGATTTCCTATTAGCTAATTTAATTTCGGTTTCTAAATTAATGGAAGCTTTGTCATTCCAAACTATGTTATGTAGCTCTGGAATAAAACTAGCAAGACTATCATCTATAACGTCCAATGGATTTACCCCTAAACTGACAGCACCTTGCTCATTGATAAACCGAATTCTCCATGATTTATCTGTAACTATGAAAACATCATTTGGAATAGAAGCTAAAATGCTGTTTACTGATTTAATTGAGACTGTAGACTCTTGTATTTTTTGAGATAATGTATCTAATGAAAGGGCTATGTAGTTGTAGATGTTTTTTTTCTGATTTTGTACAATGAATGAGGGCAAGCGTTCGTCAAATTTTAGACTCAGTAAGTTTTGAATGTAAGCATTGATGAGCTCTATTTCATTCTGATCCTTCCCTTCTTTATCTAGCTTTACGAAAACTATATCTTCTAAACTATTCATTAAATATCAAATCTCTAGGTCTTATTTTTTTAACCAACTAGATGGGTTTAGAGGTGTTCCTCCTTTAGAATCTACTTTCCAAACCTCTAAATGAATTACAGTTTCTGAGCCTTGGTCTAACACTATTCCGATAGTTTCATTTAAGCCCACAGGTTGACCTTCTTCTACTGATACTGTGCTCAAGTTGGCGTAAACTGTTTTGTAATCCCCATGTGTAACTATAATATTGAATCCAGCTCCAGGTATTGAGAAAACTGAAGTTACTTTTCCAGCAAATATGGTTTTTACAGATGAGCCTACATCCGTTGAAATATCTACTCCGTTATTATAGGTAGTTATTCCGTTAAGGGACTCATGTGCATGTTCCCCAAAAGTGTTGGTAATCACACCTCTATTTACTGGCCAGGCTAAGTATCCTTTGTTTTTCACGAAGTTGTCAGACATCATTTTACCTTCTGGTGTAAGTGTAAATGCACCATTGGATTTAGCTCTTTCTGCCGCCAGTTCAGCCTTTATAATTCTCTGAATTGCTTGATTGAGTTTTTTTCTTTCTTTCTCATGTTTCTTAACTTCAGCTTTCAGCGAGCTTTCTTCTTTTTTAAGGTTGTTAAGAGTGGATTGTTGTTGTTGCTTGTCAGTAGCTAAACTACTTTTTTCTACTTCCTGTGTTGCAATAAGCTCTTCACTCTGAATCTTTACATCTTCTAAAGAAGCTATTTTTTCAACTAGTTCAAGCTGGGCTAACTTGATAGACTCAGCCTGCTGTTTTCTAACTTCGGTGTACTGCTGCATATACTTTAGCCTTTTGAAAGCCAAGTTGAAATCTTCTGCAGCAAAAATGTACATGAGTTTGCTATAACTATTCTTATTAGTATATGCGTGATATAACATATCCCCATACTCATCTTTCAGCGAGGAGATATCATTTTCCATCACAGAAATCTGATTGTTTATTTTATTTATAGCTACGTTAGAAGCTTGAATGTCTTGGTTGTAATTTGAAATAAGCTGTTTTCGAAGAGAAATTTGCTTGTTAATCAAAGAAAGTTCGCTTTGAGTTTTTCTCTTAGAAGAGGTAGTCTTCTTGATTAAACTCTTAGTATAAGAAATCTTTTCTTCTATTCTTTGACGCTGCTTTTCTAAGGTAGATTTGTCCTGTGTAGATGATTGAGTTTGAGCTAAAATAGCCGCACCAAAAAGGAATACGCTAATAATAATAACGCCTCTCAAACTTTTCTGGAACATTGAATGTAACTTCATAGGGCTTGTCAAATTTAATTTTAGTAGTCTCTGCTTCTATCTCTTGTTTATGAAATGGATCAGTGATAACTAAACGACTCAAAAATGGAAATAATTGTGAGTCCTTTTCCTTATAGTCCTGATGAGTTATTTCCAATGTCCTGTTAGAATATAAATCGTTAAAGATGGTTTTAGTAAGTTTATATGTTAATCCATCTAGCCAGTAGCGTTTTATAAGTAACTCGTTTTCCCTCGATCTATTAAGAATTCGATTGGTTCTTCTATCAGTAGTATCCGCAAATATGGTGTCTACATTGAAGTCCATTTCCTTTTCATCTGATCCTGTTACCCTCTTTAATTTACGGTTGTACTTCTGAACCAATAGATATTGTTTTCCTTCAATGTTCGATTTTAATTTGTCATCCTTCCTGTTGAGTTCTACAGGTTCACCAGTGAGCATATTTTGTATCATACTATAGTTGAACTCAGCCTTCAGGTGGTTGTTTATCCCTCTAAAGTCTCCCATATAGTAGTGTTTGTCACCAGGTATTTTACTAATGTATTTTACAGAGTCTTTCGTGATTATTAATTTCACAATTTCAACTCCCAAAGCTGGACTTATTGATAACACCATTACGCTATCTTTCTTAATTCGTATGGTAGCTTTAAAAGATTGTTTTTCCCCATCTATCTTAGCCTCTACTTTAGTCTTAAGAGAAAGCCATTCATATTCTAGACTGGTTTTTTCCAGTTTGTTTAATAGGCCAGCAGGAGTTTTACTTTTAAGTGGTTTGCCATTTAAAAGTCTCTTGGTGTTATTACAGCTAGAAATTGAAGCACTGACAGAGAACAATACTAGCACGTACGTGAAGATTTTGATTCTATTCAGTAATGTATTTTTCATCCTCTATCTTTCTTTCTAATAAATCCGAAGAACCTCCTAAAACTTTAGCTTTATTCCAGTGTTTTAAAGCTTCAGGTTTATTTCCTAATTCAGATTCTATGTCACCAGCGTGTTCTAGAATACTAGGAACTGTATCCCCACCATTTGATAGTGCTTTTGTTATCCATTTTTGTGCCAACTCTAGTTCTCCACTTTGAAATAAGACAAATGAGTATGTGTCTTCCAATTCAGGGTGGTTAGGTATGAGGGTAGTAGCCGATTTTATTAATGACTCAGCATTTTTTAAGTTCTGTTTTCTTTCTGCCAAACAGTATGCATAGTCGTTCTTAATGAACGCATCTACTTCGTGAATCTCTAATCCTTTTTGAAATGACTCATCAGATTTTAAAAAGTCTTTTTCTTTATGATACGAATTTCCTAAAGCTTTTAGGAATTTGGATTTTAAAACGTTGTTACTTACCACAAATCCTTTACCAGACTTGAGTACAGAAATAGATTGTTGTGTTTCGCCTAATTGCTCAAGTGCTAAGCCTTCATAAAGATAAAACTCAGGCTGAAGCGGAAATAGTAATTGTGCATTTTTACTACTTTCATTTAAAGCTTCGAAGTCTTTCGTCTTAAATTCTATAGAACTAATATGTAACCAAAGATTTAAATCATTCGGGTGAAGTTCTAAGGCTTTTTTATAATTACCAATAGCAGTTTTGTTTTCTCCAGATTCATAAGCTAAATCTCCAGAAATTTTCCAAACAGCACCTTCTTTAGGATGAGCTTCCTGAAGTAATGAAACTAGTTTCTGTTGATCTACATTCGGGTCTTTAGAATCAATAATTGAGATAAGAATCTGTAGCTTGGATTCGAGAGAGCTATTCACCGAAGAAAAACCTTTTTCGAGCGCAGTGTTACTTTTTTGAATCTTGCCTTGAGCCGAATATATTTCAGCTAGTGCTAATTGAGTATCTCCATCATTAGGATCAATACTTACTATCCTTTCATAAACTTCCAACCCTTTGTTAGGTTCACCTGTTTCACTATAGTGAGCTGCTATATTCCTTAAATAGGAGAGGTTGTTTGGAGATGAATTACTGAGTTTTCGAAGCTCTAATAATCCCTTCTCTTTATCTCCTGTTCTTCTATAGACCTCGTATTTCTGCCTAGTTAAATCTTCATTTACACCTATGATATTCTCAATTTCATTGTAGGCAGAAAGAGCAGTTTTGTAATCTTCATTGTACAATGCTAGACTAGCCAGTTTGTCTCTGTAAAGAACATCTTTAGGATCTCGATTGATTATGCTTTTTAGCGTGTTTATTCCATTTGAAAAATCCCCAGTTTCTACTTCTATGTCTGCTTGAAGTCTGGCATACCATAAGTTGTTAGGAGCTAATGACGCAGCCGTTTTAATTCTGTCTAATGCCGATCCGAAATTTCCATTTAGCGTATCTAATTTGGAAAGTTCATAGTAGACTGCGTCTTCTTTATCATTGAATTCTAAACTCGCTTGGAATTTTTCATACGATTTATCGAAGTTCTCGATAGCCTTTTCTTTTTGAGCCTCGAAGTATAAAATCTGGAATTTTTCTTCACTAGATGATTTCTCGGTATCAGAGATACCTGACTCTGCTCCTTTTTTAGCTTTACAACTAAAAAGAAATAAGACACAGATAAGCGCTGTAAATGTAATATGTGTAAGTCTTTTCAAATTATTTTCCTTGAGTAGAGTAATCACCTATACTCACTTCTTTTATATCGGATTTATAATCTACAAAGTTTCCAATCATCGAGTTTTCGAAGTTTGCATTTCTCACACTCGTATTTGTTTGAACTATAGAATTACTAATAACGGATTTTTCAATATTTGAATTGTCTCCTATGCTTACGTGCGGTCCTATAACACAGTTCTCAATAACAGTGTTACTACCTATGTAGCATGGTGGTATAATAACAGAGTTTACTATTTCTGCGCTAGAATCTACCCAATCCTTGTCCTTGTTATAATGAAGTATTCTTTGATTAGTTCTAACCGTGGCATTCTTATTTCCACAATCTAACCAATCTAAAACAGCTCCAGGAGAGAATTTCATTCCCTTCTCAGTCATGTTTTTTAATGCGTCTGGCAGTTGGTATTCACCACCTTTTATAATATTATTATCTATTAAATATTGAAGCTCTCCTTTAAGAATAGCCCCATCTTTAAAGTAATAAATTCCGATCATAGCCAAATCAGAAACAAATTCTTTAGGCTTTTCTATAAAGTCAGTGATGATAAAATCATCGTTGACTTTTACTACTCCGAATTGCTCTGGATTTTCAATTTTCTGAACCCATAATATACCGTCCTTGGTTTCATCCAATTTAAAGTCTGCTCTAAAAAGAGTGTCGGCAAAAGCTACTATCACAGGGCCCTCTAAACATTCTTGAGCACAAAGAATAGCATGTGCTGTTCCTAGAGCTTCTTCTTGATGAAAAATTTTCCCTTCTGCACCTAAACTCTTGGCTATGTCTATTAAATCATTTTCAATATCCGAGCCGAAGTCACCTATTATAAAACCGATTTCACTAATTGGTTCATGACTTATTTGGGCGATATCCTCTACAAGTCTTTGAACAATAGGTTTCCCCGCTATAGGTAATAAAGGTTTTGGAGTAGTTAATGTATGAGGTCTCATTCGTTTCCCCATTCCTGCCATTGGTACTATTATCTTCATCTTTAAGGTGGTTATTTTTTTCCTGTACTTCCGAATCCTCCTTCACCTCTTACAGTTAAGGGTAGTTCATCAGTTGTTTCCCATTCTACTCTTTCGTATCTGGCTAATACGAGCTGGGCTACTCGTTCACCATCATTAATTGTAAATGCTACTTTAGACAGATTTACTAATAAAACTTTTATTTCTCCCCTATAGTCTGCATCTATAGTTCCAGGAGAGTTAAGAACAGTTAAACCGTGTTTATACGCTAATCCACTTCTAGGTCTTATTTGAGCTTCTGTACCTTCTGGAAATGCGGCAAAAAGTCCGGTAGGAACTAAAATTCTTTCCAATGGATCTAGAACAAAAGGAGCATCTAAATTTGCCCTAAGGTCAATTCCAGCACTATGAATAGTTTCATGTTCTGGTAATGGATGTTTGCCTTTATTTATAACTTGAACTTTCATTTATTTTCCTGTAAATGAGGGTTTTCTTTTTTCGATAAAAGCAGTAGTTCCTTCTTTGAAGTCTTCAGTTCCAAAGCATTTACCAAATTCTATTATTTCTTTTTCAAAACCATCGACTCCTTCTTTAAATCCTGCATTTACAGCAGAGATAGCATGGCTAATGGCTTTAGGAGAATTTCTAGCTATTCGCGTAGCCATTTTTACGCATGTTGCTAAGAGCTCTGCTTGAGGAACCACGTGATTTACAAGACCCATTCTAAAAGCATCTTCTGCTGAAACCATTCCTGCAGTGAACATCAGTTCATTTGCTCTTCCCTTTCCTATGAGCTGTGCTAGTCTTTGTGTACCTCCATATCCTGGAATTACACCTAAACTTACTTCTGGCAGACCCATTTTAGCGTTGTCACTTGCTACTCTTATGTGAGCGCTCATGGCTAACTCTAAACCTCCGCCAAGAGCAAATCCATTAACAGCTGCTATTACGGGAGTCGAAAGGTTCTCTAATTTATTAAAAAGCTTTTCTTGTCCTTCTTTGCTTAGTGCTGCTCCTTGTTCAATGTTGAAATTAGCAAACTCTTTTATATCTGCTCCAGCTACGAAAGCTTTATCACCTGCTCCAGTAATTATAATTACTCGAATAGAATTGTCGTTTTCTGAAATACTAAGTATTTCAGAAAGCTCCTCTATAGTCTTTTTGTTTAGCGCGTTTAACTGCGAAGGACGATTGATGGTAATTGTTCTAATTCCTTCTGCGTCTGCGAATAAGATGTTCTCCAATAGTACGATTGTTTTATTTTGCTTCGCAAAGATAATGCAAGTTCAAAGAATATTAGGGTCTTCTGTAATGATTAGCCAATGTCCTACAGTTAATTTCTATTTGTCTGATTATAATATTTCTATGAGTTCTGTTCTGTTCACTATTTCCTGTTAATTGTTCTAAATAGCTCACGATAGTTTCGCTCTTGGACTAAGTAACTTTCAGCTCTAGAATGAAAGTACTCTCTTTTTTGTTGTTGCTCGCTGTGTGCGGTTATATGGGTTATGAAATTTGGTCATCGCAAAATGAAAGTTCTGCTTCATCCCTTCATTTAAATCATGAATTTGTCTCTACGGCTTCTGATAGAATTGTTTGGAAACCTTTAAATTCTTCATTGAATTTGACTGAAGTTCCTAAGTGGACTGAGCTTTCTCAGGTATCCGGTGTCAATGATGTAATTGATGGCCTAAATTCCGTGTTGTCTAGTTTAGGTGCCACAGGAGAGCTGGAGGTAGAAGTGTTTCTTTTTAAAACCAACTATGGAGTGGTCTTAAGGGGGGAAACAGAGGAAATAAGTGAAATTGTTAAACAAATCTTTAACATTCAAACCGAAGGAGTGGAGCATGATTTAGTTAATTCTAAATTTATAGGAAAGTTTTATGGAGATCTGGCAGTAATAGCTAACTCTGAAGGTGTCTTAGAATCTCTTCTTTCTGAAAGTCAAACTTCTGTGCATATGTCTACTGAGGATAATACGGATCTTAGTTGGTACACGTTGGAAAACACTAAAAATTGGTTTTCTTACGATGAGATAAAAGGTGGTGGAAAGGCTAAAGTTATGTTTAAAAAGAGAAAAGGCTTGGTCTACGGATATACCTTGGTAACTGACTCTACTATTAGCCAAGACGCAGTAGATGTTACGTATAGTATTTGGGATTTTCAAATTCCGGGTTCTACTTCCAAGTTTAAAATTGAGCATTTCCCTATTAGAGATTTGGATCCGGAGATTGTGTCTTCTGTAGAAATTGCATGTGAATGTGATGTTAAAACAGCTTGGAAATCTTGGAACACCCATCAGTTATATCGATTTAATCAAAACGGAATTGAATTTTATGGATTACAATGCCTAGATGACCTGCCTGCTATCACGGGGCTTTATCCTTTTGTAGCAGATAAGGACCAGATGTATAAGGGATATCAGCTCAGAGGCCTTATTTCTGGTGCTGAAATTGGCGGGTTATATGCAGATATGTTCGGAAAAGAAGTGAATTACTTCTTGGATTTAGAAGAACAGTTGTTCTTCTTCTCATCTATAAATGACGCTAAATCATTTATTAATAATATGCAATCAGCTAAGTTTGACAATATTATTTCTGCTGATTTACAGGAGTTTATCCTACTGAGTCCTAGTTATACTTCGTATAATTTGGATGCTCTAGGAGATGAGCCGGTGGTTTATCAATTTGAAAAACTGTCAAATGGAAGATACTACCATGCCTTATGGAAGTCAGAATCTGAATTTGAGTTTTCAAAAGTTAATATCCAAGAAGAAAAGCCTATTCAAGGCGGAACTAGCAGAGAGTGGGAGAAACAAATGAGTGGAAAAGTTACTTCAGCTCCTTTTGTTTTTATAAATCATTATACAAAGGAGAAAGAGCTGGTTATTACTACAGAAGGTAAAAGGTTAAGTTTGCTAAGCGCATCAGGAAAAGAGTTGTGGAACAGAGATTTACCCGAAGAAATTGTAGGAGATTTACATCAGGTAGATTTATTT
>CAJXOV010000075.1 GCA_913057815.1 uncultured Flavobacteriales bacterium | reverse complement strand
TCCTAGAACCATTGGATTATTTCAGCTTTCAAAGACTAGTGAGAGATTCCTACTGTGTTCTTACAGATAGTGGTGGGATTCAAGAGGAAAGTACATTTAGACAAGTACCTTGTTTTACGTTAAGGCCGAATACCGAACGCCCAAGCACTTGTGAAATAGGTACAAACACCTTACTTCCTAATGATTTAGAAACAGTAATTTCTGCCTTAGAAAAACCATTTAAAAAAGGAATTATTCCTCCGCTTTGGGATGGAAAAGCTAGTGATAGAATTGGAGAAATCATCAAGAAATCGCGTTAACAAGCTCTTTTTTTCTTCTTTCTATCGGAAACGAATTTAGGATCCTATTTCTAGGAGAGGAAGAATCTAATTCCATAGCAGAATTAGCATTTCGAAGAGTTTCTATCAGTAAGGAAACATCTCTTTTCGACAGTAAAAATCCAGTATTACCTATAATTTCAGGTATAGCAGCTACATTACTTCCAATAGGAATACATCCACAAAGCATAGCCTCACATAAAGCATTCGGAAATCCCTCGAACATGCTTATTTGGAGGTAGAACTTATGATCGTTATAAATTTTCACCAACTCCTTTTGATCTACATTTTTAATCAATGTCACATTTGGAGGGATAGGATCCAATGGTTTGAATTCACTGACTATGGTGAAAGTTTTTTCAGGAAGTTTGGCTGCAGCTTGGAAGATAAGATCCAGTCCTTTTCGGTAGTAAGCAGCTGAATTTAGTCTTACGGCCACAGTTAAAAAGTCTGATTTTCGATCCGAAAATAACTGGTCTAATGTGAAAAGTTCATGCTTGTATCCATTTACTACTTCTTGAACCGGAGTTTTTAAAGCCGGAATGAAGTTTCCGAACCCTTGTTTTGGAAAAGCTATGTTATCATAAGTGTAATCAGATTTATGTAGACTGATGTGAACGGGAATTATTTTTTCACAGAGCCGATAACTTTGCGTTGCAAAAAACTTTAGAACTGGCCTAGTAAAATGTCCATACCCAATTTCAGGAAGTCTACAGGCATCTGTCCCAATGGCTATAATGTAACAATTGAAGGGCATTACTCTGGACAATAAAGCTGGGAGGAATGAGAGATATCCGGCAGATTGACAAACCACTTTTTTAGTAGACCAGCCATTAATGAGTAGCCAAAAAAATTGCAACGCGAAAGCAAATGGAGTTTTCCACTTTGGAGTCACATTAAAATGTAGCTCACTAATATTATAAGCTGAGGATAGAATTTCTATATCTCTGCCCACAAAAGTAGAACGTTTATCATACACCATTAGAAGCCTAGGCTTACCCATTCATGTTCATTTAAAAGATTAGTTTTATCGTTGCAAAAGTAATTTGGAAGATGAGTTCTAAGAACAAGCTTAATAAAATTCTATTAATAAATGCTGTGTTAACGAATAATGGTGATGTAGCCATCACGTTAGCATTGTATCATACTCTAGTGAAAGCAGGGTTTGACGTTACTATAGCTACTCATCATTTAGATAAAATTAAATCTCAGTATCCAAGTTTACCGCTTATCTCAGATGTAGGATCGGGATTCATTTTTAGAAAGCTACCCTTTTTAAAAAGGCCATTTAAGCCTTTTTTATTCAGTTTAAAAAAGGAGTTTAAAGATGCCGATGCTGTAATAGCTGTTCCAGGTGGGTTTATGAATAGCTATTATGATTTTGAAAATTTAATGTCCTTCTTTTCTTCCTGCAGATCCAAAGGGAAACGTGTCGGAGTCTATGCCAATTCTTTCGGGCCGTTTAATACAACTCACGGTCGAATTTTAACTGATTCTCAGCATGCTTTTAATGTGCTTATGGCCAGAGATGAGCGTTCTATGAATGAGCTTAAGGAGCTAGGTGTTTCTCCGGACTTATTCTTTAAGTCAAATGACGCGGCATTTTTGTTAGATGAGAAAGAAGGAACTTCTATCGATAAAAAAGTTGCTATTTCAGTTCGTGCCTGGAGTAAAGATGATAGAAGTATGAAATCATTCGAAGGTTTAATAGTGGGGCTTTCTGAATTTCTGTTGGAGGATGGTTATCAGATAGAATTTATTTCTACATGTCAAGGAATCGAGAATTACCATGATGATTCGATCATTGCCAAAAAAATAGTTTCTCAAATTTCTTCTGCTTATCTGAGTAATATAAGTGTAGATTCTAATTCCTATACATTAGATCAATTAAGAACCAAGCTCACTACCTATGATTTCGTAATAGGTACTAGACTACATATGTGTCTGCTCTCATTAAAATCGAATACACCAGCCTTCAATATTAGTTATGAGTTCAAAGGAAAAGAAGCATATTCCTATTTAGGAATAGGTGATTATTCTGTGGATTACAATGATGAAGTGATATCATCAGTAGAAAAGTTAAAACTATTTATGGCTAATAAAGCTTCGTTAAAAGGACAATTGAAGGCTATGATGAGCGAGCAGAAGATTGCTGCTCAAATAGGCTTCGATAAGTTCATGGAAAAGCTAGAGAGTTAGTTTTATTGATTTCATAGGTGATAAAATTTATTAATAGCTGAGTATACTCCAGATTCAAGGTTAACTTCGTAGAATAACAGAGAGATTAATTCATTGGGAACAGTAGCCAAACAAGCTTCATGGAATGCCATTTTCATCTTTATAGGTGTTTTTTTTGGTGCTATAAATAATGTGTTTGTTCTGCCTAATGCATTTGAGAATTTCAAAGAAGGATGGGCTTTTTTAGGATTGATTCTATCCATAGCATTTATTTCATCTCATTTATTTTCATTTAGCGCCCATTCGGTATTTATTAATAATATTCCCAAATTAGATACTCAGCAAAAGAAAAACGATCTAGTCAGTCTAGTTCTGCTTGGCTGCGCTATTGGTGTTACTCTTTTTGGAGCTGGATTTTATTTGTTCAAAGATTTTATCCTTTCTCGCCTGAGTCCAGAGAATGCTGAGCTCATAGACGATTATTATATCAGCGTATTAATTCTAGCAGCGGCACTGATTTCATTTAATGCATTTTCGGGATTTGTGGTAGCCAAGTTCAAGACAGTACAATTAACCATTTTACAAGACTCTTTTACTAAAATCTCATACTTGGGTATAGCCCTGGCATATTTATGGGGATGGGTGTCTTTCAGTACTGTGGTTTGGCTATATGTAAGTACTTACGTGTTTATGTCCTTAGTAGCTTTTTTACAAGCTAGAATGAATGGTTTACGATTAGGTTCATTTAGAAAAGTAGAAAACATAAAGGAGGTACTGAATTATGCATTCTATTTAGTGCTGGATAAAGGAGCGGGAGTAATGCTACAGCGGATAGATACTATAATGATAATCTTCATCTTAGACTTGGCGTATGGAGCTGACTATATGCTTGCTTTTTTCATAGGCTCAGTCGTCTATATTCCATTTAAGTCCATGTTGAATATTGTGAATCCAATAGCCAGTAAAGAAATTGGCCTTGGTAATTTCAAAAAACTCAGTAAAACCTACAAGCGAGTGACTCTGTATGGAGTTCTCTTAGGCGGGTATATATTCATAGGAGTTTGGACCAATGTAGATTCTCTTTTGTTGATGCTTCCAGATAAATTTAGAACTGGAGCCTGGGTAATTTTATTTATTGGCTTGAGTAAAATGGTTCAGCTTCTATCTGGAATTAGCGGAGCTTACATTGTGTATTCGAAGTATTATAAATTCAATTTGAGGTTGAATGTGATCCTTTTGGTAATGAGTATTCTTACTAATTTCATTCTTATATGGAGATACGGAATAAATGGCGCTGCAGCTGCTACAGCGTTAAGCATATTAATCTATTGTGTGATTAAGGTTGGGTTTGTTTATAAGAAATTTGATTCACATCCGTTTTCCATGGCATTGTTAAAGCTGCTGGCGGTGCAATTATTATGTGTAATTCTTTTTATTCTAATTCCGGCAATTAGTGAAACTCCTATCATTGAAATTATCATTAAATCACTACTGTTTTCTGCTGTATATCTTATGGCAGTGAGGGTTTTGAAAATTGTTCCGGAGGTAAGTTCGCTGTCTAATCTTAAGTTAGTGTTGAAGGGACAAGATGAAAGTCTCTAAAACAATGTTCCAATCCCTACCTTTGTTATCATAGTCAATCCCAAAGTATGAAAAATACAAAAGTAGGAGTGTTAGGAGGAGGAAGCTGGGCTACGGCCATAGTCAAGCTTTTAACTAATAATGCCACCAAGGTGAATTGGTGGATGAGAGATGATTCTGCTATTTCTCATATTCAAAAATACGGGCATAATCCAAAGTATATAGGCGCTATTCAGTTTGAAAATTCTAAACTGAATATCAGCTCCGATATGCAGAAAATAGTAGATGAGTCTGATGTTCTTTTTATAGCCATACCAGCAGCATTTTTAGATTCCACATTCCAGCACTTTCAGCTAAAAGGAATGGATAAAAAGATAATTTTTTCAGCTATAAAAGGGATGGTTGTTGAATACCACAGTATTCCTGCCAGGTATTTTCATAAAGAGTTTGGAACTCCTTATGATCAAATAGGAATAGTTAGTGGACCATGTCATGCTGAAGAAGTAGCCAAAGAGCAACTTAGTTATTTGACCATGGCATGTCCAGTGGAAGAAACAGCGCAGCTCGGTGCTGATCTTTTGGCATGTAGATACATCAAAACATTCACTAGTGATGATGTATTCGGAACGGAGATATCAGCTGTTCTAAAGAATATTTATGCTGTGGCGGCAGGTATTTGTCATGGGTTAGGCTACGGAGATAACTTTTTGGCCGTGCTAATTAGCTCTGCTATTAGAGAAACATCTGATTTTGTAGATGCCGTTCATGAGATCCATCGAGATGTTAAATCTTCAGCATATTTAGGCGATTTATTGGTGACTGCCTATTCTCCTCATTCAAGAAATAGATCATTCGGAACTATGGTAGGGAAAGGTTACTCTGTTAAGGGTGCACAACTAGAAATGAATATGATAGCCGAAGGATATTATGCCACTGAGAGTATTTATGAGATGAATAAAAAATTCAATGTAGACATGCCGATAGCAGAAGCTGTGTACAGAATTTTATATGATGGAATAACTCCTGTAGTAGAAATGAGAATATTAGCCGATAAATTGAGTTGATTCTATAAGTTAGAAATCTGATTATCCTTAAGTTTTGGTATCTTTATACTTGCAACTGAACTTAGGAAATCTGCGTCTTTAACTGTACTAGTAACAACTTGAATACCCGATTCTCATATATCACACTTTTTATCCTTTTAACCTTGTCAGGTTTTCAGATAAGTTCTGCTCAAATTTCATTCATTGAAAACTTAGGCCAGTGGGATGATAGAGCTTCTTTTCGGACGGAGATAAATGGGGCTTTTTTATATCTTGGAGATGATAGATTCACCTATAATTTATATGAGCCATCTTTACTAGATCATTTGCACCCTGGAGGGAAACAATTGGCCCCTAAAACAGATTTTTGGTGGCATGCGTACGAAGTTCGTTTTATGGATTGCAACGCTATTAAACCCAGTGGACTAAAACCTAAATCATTTCATCATAATTATTTCCTTGATAAAGACCCAGCCAAATGGGCGTCAAATGTGAAGGTTTATGATAAAGTAGATTATGAAGATCTTTATGATGGAATAGATATGATAATCTACCAAGGAGGAAACTCTTTGAAGTATGACTTCATAGTAGAGCCAGGAGCTAACCCTGCAGATATTAGGATAGAAATTAACGGAGCAGATGAAGTTCAGATTAGCGATAACCAATTAATCATAGACACTAAAGTTAATCAGGTAATAGAATCAGAACCATATACGTATCAGTTTATCGATGGAAAAATCATTACTATCGAAAGCAGTTATCTTTTGAGAAATGGTGTGCTTTCATTTAAACTAGGAGATTATAATCCAGCGTATAAACTAGTTATTGATCCTGAATTAATTCTTTCTACCACTACTGGATCCACTTCCAGTAATTTTGGATTTACAGCTACTTATGATCAAGATGAAAACCTAATAGCAGGAGGGAATGTGTTTTCAAATGGATTTCCAACAACACTAGGTGCTTTCCAAACCACTTTTGGTGGCGACTACAGTGATGCTTTTATTACCAAGTTTAGTGATGATGGATCTCAATTATTATACAGCACTTATTTGGGAGGGAATGATAACGAGAGACCTCATAGTTTAATATCCTCTATGGATAATGATATCTATGTGATGGGAACTACCGGTTCTACTAATTTCCCTGTTACCACTGGGGCTTATGATACTTCTTTTAATGGAGGTGGAAGCATTGATATTTCTACCTCTTTAGGAGATCATGATAATGGCTGTGATATTTTCGTAGCTCGGATAGATGGTGAAAACGGAGGTTTAACGGCCTGCACATTTATAGGAGGGACTGGGAATGATGGGTTAAATGCAGCTCCATTTTTAGAATACAACTATGCTGATGTATTTAGAGGAGAAATAATAATTGATGAAAATGAAAATATTTTTGTCACAACTTCAACGGCTTCTGAAGATTTTCCTACTTCAGCGTTAAGTGCACAATCTGATTATGGTGGAGGAATTACTGATGCGGTGGCTTTCATGTTTAATTCTAATTTAAACGCGTTGCAATGGTCTTCTTATTTCGGAGGTTCTGGTGATGATAGTGGATATAGTATACAGCCAGATTCACAGGGTAATTTATATATGGCAGGTGGAACTTTAAGTCAAAATTTACCTACAACAGCAGGAGCATTAACTACATCTAATCCAGGTGGAGTGAGTGGCTATGTAGTAAAGTTTAATTCTTTAGGAAGCTCCATTTTAGGATGTACTTATATGGGAACTAGTAGCTATGACCAAACATATTTTATCCAGTTAGATCCTGATGATGATGTGTATGTAGTGGGCCAAACCACAGGGAATTATCCGATTCAAGGTGATGTATATGCCAATGCCAACAGCGGTCAATTCATACATAAATTCACCAATGATTTAAATACATCCTTGTGGAGTACCACTATAGGAACTGGAAGCGGAGCAGTAGATATTTCTCCGACTGCGTTTTTAGTTAGTGATTGTAATAAAATATTCTTAGCCGGATGGGGCGGCCTTACCAATGGTCTTAGTCAAGCTACATCAAGTTCGACCAACGGCTTACCTGTAACAAGTGATGCTTATCAATCCAGTACCGATGGGAGTGATTTCTATTTGATAGTATTAGAAGAGGAAGCGTCAGGATTACTTTATGCCACTTTCTTCGGAGGAGGAATTAGTAACGAGCATGTAGATGGCGGAACTAGTAAGTTCAGTAAAGATGGAGTGGTTTATCAGGCTGTATGTTCAGGCTGTGGATCTAACAGCGACTTTCCTTCTACGAGTAATGCTTGGAGTGATCAAAACAATACTACCAATTGTGATCTAGGAGTTTTTAAATTTAACTTAGGTAGAGCTGAAGTTGCCATTGGCTTGGATGCTCCAGATGTTGTCTGTCTAGATGATGAAATTCAACTGACTAATCTTTCAGATCAGGAGTTAGAAATAGAATGGGATTTTGGAAATAATGAAACTAGTACAGAAGATAGTCCGGTTATTTCTTTTGATGAGGCGGGTACTTATACAATTTCGTTAACAGGAAATGATAATACAGGTTGTTTAGATGGAAACATTGACCAAATTAATGTAGAGGTAGTTGGAGATGTCGCGCCAGAGATAATAGCTCCGGAGAGTATTTGTGAAGGAGAAGAAATAACAGTGCAAGGCATAGGAAGCGAAAATTCTTTTTGGGAGATACATCCGATGTTTCCAAATCTAATAGAATCTGAGGTGCTCATTTCTCCTACTGAAACTGTCACACTAGGATTTACAGATATCAATCAGTGCAGTGAAGAAACAGTAACTGCCACTATAGAAGTAGATTTCTTAGAAATTGAAATAGCATCTCCAGATGAAATCTGCTTAGGAGAACAAGTAACAATCTCCGCAGAAGGTGGATCCGTTTTCGAATGGACTGATGTAGATGGAAATGTAATCAGCGAGAATGCCACATTCACTACCTCTCCTGAAGAAACAGTAACATATAGCATTTTTTCTGCTACTTCTTTGGGCTGTGAGGGTGAGGAAACTATAACCATAGAAGTGGTTCCGAGTGCACCTGGTGGTGAGAACTATGGTCCTTTGTTCGTTTGTGAATCTGAAGAATTAACACTGAGCGCAAATGCCGGAGATAATTGGTTATGGACACCAGGAGACTTTACCAGTCAATCCATAGTGGTTAGTCCATTGGAGGACCAATTGTATCAAGTATTGATAAATAATGTGTGTGGGGAAGGAATAGATGAGGTGTTTGTGCAAGTAGGAGCAGCAGAAGCTTCCATTATGGAGCCTGATTCAATATGTTATTTAGAAGATATATTATTGACCGCCTCAGGCGGATTGGTCTATGA
>CAJXOV010000074.1 GCA_913057815.1 uncultured Flavobacteriales bacterium | reverse complement strand
TTTACTTTTTTGCTTTGCCATTCTTAATAAACGATAAACTTAAAGAGTTTCTTTCATCTGATTAAGAAAGACTAAGAAGGCTTTGAAAAAAGCAATGTTAAGAAACCTCAGAGATAGCTCCCTTAAAATGTATAGTTTCTCCTGCTAAAGGATGGTTAAAATTGACAACTACAGAATTTGTTTTGTTTTCATCAATCATTCCTTCGAAAATGTTTCCCTCTTCATCCGTCATTTCCAAGACTTCTCCCTCTTGCAAGAAATCTTCATCGATTTCACCTTCCACTAAGAAACTGTCTTTAGAATACTCTACTAGAAGATCTTCTTGAAACGGGCCATAAGCCTGTTCTGGAGTTAGAGAAAAGCTAAACTCTTCCGATGCTTTTAAATCAATCAGCTCATGCTCAAATGCATCAAGCATGTCACCTGTGCCAAACTCAAACGAAAGTGGCTCGTCTTTTCCTGTTTCTTCTATTAATTCTCCATCTGCACCATCATATGTAAGTTTGTATAATAATGTTACTTGGGATCCTTTTTTAATAGTCATTTTTTAATTTTTTACTGGGGTAATAGATTTTATTATAGCTTCTAATTCTCTGACCAATTCTCGTTTAGAGTATCCAGGAGCGTACACTCTGGCGTCTGCATGAATAATTCTTCTGTTGTCATAATCTAGTTGGATGTATTGTATTGAAGGTCCTCCTTGGAAAGCTCCTTCTTTAGTCCACTGGCTTCTAATTTCTAATTTATAATCGTTATCGGCAGAAAGAACTCTAAGTGTTGGTTCAAGCTTTTCTTGATGACGAATGTAAGTGCTGTCTGTTTCATCAAAAGTGATGACTCTTAGAACTTCATCTCTTTTTTTAAGAAGATTTTCCAATAAAAGCATTTCTTCAGACTCATAACTGTATGTGGTTATGACTATGTCCCGTACATTGTATTTCTCCATATCGTCATCTCTTATGGAGCTTAGCTTGTTCATCCATAGAACATTTCCTGAGTCCACTAGAACTTTATAAGCAGTAGGAACAAGTATGTTGTATCCTTTCTTTCTCTGAATGTTTTCTATAGCAGCAGAATCTTGTCTAAAGGCTAAAGCTTGCTGTTTTCTTTTAACTTCTTCATCATTAATTTTATTAATAATGTCCTTGTATCTTTTGCTAAGAAGCTCCAGCATGTCCTCCGTAGTTTTAGCTCGTGCATAAACAATAATTTGGTCCAATGCATATTCCGATTTACTAGTAGCTATGTTAGATTCCTGATTGTTCAGCTTATCACCAATGTCTAGATAGATAACATTCCTAAACCTTCTGGCAGAGCCAGTAAAGTTTTCTAGAGAACTATATTCTAAATCAAATTGACCTTGTGCGGGCATTATAGCAGGAACATAATCTGTTAGAAGAATCTTTATAGAGTCTCCAAAATCTCCTTCCCATAAGTCTCTATCGGTTACCACCATTACATCACCGAAATCTCCTAAATAGGCTTTCAAAGTGCTTCTTTTGTCATAATCTCCACAGGAAGAAACACAAATACTAATGAATAAAATGATAGATAATATTCTCATTAATGTTAGATTTTTTTAATTCGGAGAACGGATCCCATTTTAAGATTGTTGGGGTTTATTCCTTGGTTCAATCTTTTAATGTCTTCTGAAGTCACTCCTGAATACAATTTAGCTATGTCCCATAAAGTATCTCCTTTCCTTACCGTGTGAACCGTGTAGTTATACGTTGATTCTGAATTGCTAGAAAGTACGTTGGTTTTCTTTAGAGTACTTTTTTTAATGTTTTCAGGAGCATAAAGGGTTAATCTTTGGCCCGCCTTAATTCTAGTCCCCCTTATTCCATTCCACCTTTTTATTTGTGATACACTCACTCCGTTATTCTGGGCTATAGACCCTAGTACATCACCACTTCTAACAATGTATGTCGATTTTTTTCTCGACCTTTCTTCCTCGTATGTTGCCACCGCAGGTTTCACATAGGGATGTTTCTCTTCTGGCTTGTGTTTTCTAAAGCTTGCCTCCGCATCTAGGAATTCCGGCATGTTTTTGACCGGAATTACTAATAAATTTCCCTCGTTTGATGTAGGAATCACCTTCAGTTTATATTGAGGGTTTAAAGTAGTAAGGGTCTGCGTTGCAATAGAAGTTTTTTCAGTGATTTGATCAAACCTAAGAGCTTTTTTAACAACTACCGTATCCGTTTGCCAAAACGTTAAGTCTAGCTCTGTAGGATATACTCCGTGACTCTCTCCAAATTCCATTAAGTAACACATAGCCATAAATCGAGGGACGTATTTTTGGGTTTCTCTAGGTAAGAACGAACGTATTTTCCAAAAATTCTTACTTCCTCCAGCCTTTCTAATTGCTTTATTTACATTTCCAGGACCGCAGTTATAAGCAGCTATCGATAACTCCCAAACACCATAAATGTCATAAAGTCTTTTTAGATAGATACATGCCGCTTCGGTAGATTTAGTTGGGTCTTTTCGTTCATCCACATAGGAGTTTACTACCAGGCCGCACTCTTTAGCTGTAGGCAACATGAACTGCCATAGTCCAGTGGCTCCTCGGTAGGAACGAGCATTTGGGTTCAAAGCTGACTCTATCACACTTAAGTTTTTTATTTCCAGAGGAATGTCGTGCTTGTCTAAGATAGCTTCCATTTGAGGGAAGTATAGCTTGGATAAACCCATCAATTTTGAAAGCTGATGCTTGTACCTCAAATACTCATTAATATACCTGTCTAAATGAGGGTTGTGCGAAATGTTTAGAGGTGTTAATTCATTTATGCTGTCCAGCCTTAGTTTATAAGTTAAGCTAGTTTCGTTCATGACTAGAACAGAGGAATCTATTTTAGTGACTTTAAGACCAGCTAAGCTATCTGTATGTTGGATCCATAGAGAATCTACTTCATATAAATAACTGAAATCTTCGGGGACTACTAAGGATGAGTCTGAAACTTGTAAAAGAGAGTCTTGAGCAAAAACTGAAAATGACGAGAACAGGCTAACCCAAATCACTAGAAATTTAAACGATTTGAGAATCATAGATAAAATGTTGTAATTAAAGTAGGTATACTTTATTCTTCCACTTCCTTCTTCTCAGAAGAGCCATCTTTGGAAGCATCCTTGAATTCTTTCATTCCTTGGCCTAGCCCTTTCATGAGCTCAGGAATTTTTTTACCTCCAAATAAAAGAACTACCACTAATACGATGAGAATGATCCCAGGAACTCCCATGTTTTGTAAAAACGCTAAGCTAATCATGATATTCGTTTTATGAATTACTATGCAAATTTACTTAAAAAAGGAGCTGTTCGTCTTATATAGGCCCATTATCTATAAGGCGTATAATCCCTGCATAGGCAGCTATTAATATTCTTTTCTCTCCTGCTACATCTAAATTTTGCACTTCCTCTAGAGATTCAGCATTTACTATCTTCACATAATCAGGTTTTAACCCAGCGTCAATTAACCGCTGTCTTATGTTTTCTTCAGTCTCTTTAGTCGTCTGGTTGTCAGCGCCCTCTCTAGAAGAAAACACGCTTTTAGAAATAGATAAAGCTGCTGTTCTTTCCGAATCAGAAAGTCTGGTGTTTCTAGAGCTCATGGCTAAACCTGAAGTTTCACGAATAATAGGACAGCCGATTATTTCAGCCCCCAGCCTTTCTATCTTACTCATTCTGTTAATAATTGCTAACTGCTGCCAGTCCTTTTCTCCTAAATATGCCTTGTCAGGCGAGATGATTTGAATCATCTTTCTAACAATTGTGCTCATTCCATCGAAATGTCCTGGTCTATGGGCGCCTTCTAGTGAGTTTGTTAAGGTGCCATAATCGATTTTTTTGACTTCGAGTTCATGGTAAATGTCGTCTGTTTGAGGTATAAAGGCAAAGTCTGTATTTTCTTGTTTTAGTAGCTTTAAGTCATTATTCTCTGTCTTTGGGTATCTATCTAGGTCTATCTTGTTCTCAAACTGTGTGGGGTTAGTATATATACTTGATACTAAAACGTTAACCTCTTTTCTAGCCACCTTAAGAAGAGAGGCGTGTCCATTGTGTAGTGCTCCCATGGTAGGGACAAATCCAACGGATAAACCTTGGGCTTTTTGGGCCTTGATTACATGGCGCATTCCCGCCACAGTTCTGATGATTCTTAAAGAATTCATAAGCTAATTTTAAGCGTTCTAAATCGCCAAAACTAGTCCAATTCCTTGACCTGAGGCTTTAAATTGCGTATCTTTGTAGCTGAAATCACCAGAAAAGAAGTTGAAGAATGGAAAAAGTGCGTGTTTTATATGTCTCTCAAGAAATTTTACCGTTTACACCAGAATCTAACATAGGTTATATATCTAGACATCTCCCTCAAGGAATTTTTGAGCGAGAAAGAGAAATTAGGGTCTTTATGCCTAAGTATGGTAAGATAAATGAACGAAGGCATCAACTTCACGAGGTTATCAGACTTTCAGGTATGAATATGATAATTGATGACTCTGATCATCCTTTGATTATTAAAGTGGCTTCTATCCCTGCTGCTAGAATGCAAGTTTACTTTATAGATAACGAAGAGTATTTTTCTAGAAAGTTTTACAATACGAACGAGAAAGGAAAATTATTTAAAGACGCAGATGAGCGTTCTATTTTCTTCGTGAAAGGAGTGTTGGAAACTGTGAAAAAGTTAGGTTGGACTCCAGATATTATTCATTGTCATGGATGGATGAGTGCTTTAATGCCTTATTACGTTAAGAACATATTTAAGGATAACCCTCACTTTAAGGATGTAAAGGTGATTTACTCTGCTTATGAGCAAGGTTTCGATAAGACGTTAGATAAAAGATTTATTGAGAAGTTGCAATTTGACGGAGCTTCTAAAGAAGATGTGAAAGAAATTGAAACACCTTCGTTTGATAATTTGAATTTACTAGCTGCTAGATACTCTGACGGAGTTATTCAGGCTACGGAAAACATAGACGAATCATTAACTGATTTTATTGCTGAAAAGAATATACCATTCCTCAAGTTTCCAGGGAATGATGGATACATTTCAGAAGTAGATGAGTTTTATGATAATATTCATCAAGGCAATTCCGTTTTGATTGAAGAGTGAAAATGAAATTAAATTATAACCCATTGAGAAATAGGCTGTCATTGACAGCCTTTCTCGTTTTAGTGATTTTTATATCGGATTCTTGTAAAAAAGATGACCAAACCATAGGATTAGGAGTTCAGCCTGAAGGTGATGGCTTGAATATCTTTCAGGACAGTGTTTTGTTTACTGCCTCATTGTATAAAGCAGACTCTATGCGTACCGATGAGATTGCTGAGGCTTTTTTAGGAAACTATGATGATGATCAATTCGGTCTTACAAAAACTGTTTTTTATGGTCAGTTAGAGTTACCAGGAAACGATCTTGATTTAGGTTCTCCCGAAAATTTACTGTTGGATTCTGTTATTCTTACGGTTCGGACAACTCAACGAATAATTGGGTCTTTGGAAATGCAGTCATTTTCTGTATTTGAACTTAATGAGGATTTGTACAATGATTCTTTGTACTATTCAAATAGACAAGCTGAGACTTTAATGGATGATTTAGTCATCCCAGGTGAGGATGTTATAGCTATTACTAATGCTACTAATATTACCAGAGGAGATTCTGTACATACTGTTATAAGCATTCCTCTTGTTCAAGAAATTGGACAGCGGTTGTTAAATGAGAGTGGCTCTGTCGTCTTTGAAGACAACGAATCTTTTCAGAGCTTTTTCAAAGGGTTAGCTATTAATTCTAACACTGCAGATGGCGGAGTATTTGGAATAGACCCAAATGATGGGCTGACATCCTTGAATATTTATTATAGAAATGCCACAGAAGCGGAAGAGGACACACTGAGTGTTTCATTTCAATTTGATAATAATTCTGCGTACTATAATTATTTCGACAGAGACTACACAACTTCAGTATTCGGAGATTTTGAAGGGTCTTTAGAGTCAAACGATAAAATATACTTACAAGGAATAGATGGATTGATGGCTAGATTATCGGTAGATGATTTTCCTGTGGATATTATTGGAGATTCAAGTCTAGTTATTTCTAGTGCAAAATTAGTAATGCCTTTGGCCAATGATGTCAACTCGAAATATTCTATTCCTAGTGTACTCTACCTCTCTGCAGGTAATGTCCGAGACTCATTGAAAATTATAGAAGACCAAATTTTTGGACTTTCGCTGGATGGCTTTTACGACATTGTAGAAGGTGCTTATGTTTTTGACTTACCGCTTCATTTTCAGAATATTATTTTAGAATCTTCCGATCTTGAGTCTTTATGGATCTCTGTGAATCCTCCTGAGAGATTGCGAGAATTTCTGGATGGTGCGAGCTATTGGAATAGGTTCTTTATTGAGCCTAAAAGAGTGATTCTAAATGGGCCTAATAGTAATTCACAAAATGCTACTGAAAATATGAGACTAATTCTTACATATTCGGAGTAAATAGTGACGTATTTTTACTAAAAACAATTTTACTATGTGTGGAATAGTCGGTTATATTGGCGAAAGAGATGCTTATCCAATTATTATCAAAGGACTTAAAAGACTTGAATACCGTGGGTATGACAGCTCTGGTGTAGCCTTAATAAATGATGATAATTTAGCTCTTTATAAGAGAAAGGGAAAGGTAAGCGACCTAGAAGAGTTTACGGAATCTAAAGATAAGTCTGGAACTATCGGAATTGGTCACACTAGATGGGCTACACACGGAGAGCCCAATGATGTTAATGCTCATCCACATTCGAGTGGAGATGGTAAGCTAGCATTAATACACAATGGAATTATAGAAAATTACGCATCTTTAAAAGAAGAGCTAATAAACAGAGGGCACGTTTTTCATAGTGATACAGACACCGAAGTGTTGGTTCATTTGATTGAAGATGTTCGCAAGAATACAGACAATAACCTTTTTGATTCCGTTCGTATTGCTTTGAATGAAGTAATAGGAGCCTATGCAATTGTGGTTATCGATAAGGATAATGACAATGAACTTATCGTAGCTAAGAAGAGTAGTCCTCTTGTAGTTGGTATCGGAGAGCCAGGTGAGTTTTTTATAGCTAGTGATGCCACGCCTATTATTGAGTTCACTAAGAATGTAGTCTATTTAGAAGATGAAGAGATTGCCTTAGTAAATAGACAAGGTGATCTTAAGATAGTAAATATTGAAAATCAGTCGATCACTCCATATATTCAGGAGTTAGAAATGCAATTAGAAGCCTTAGAAAAAGGCGGTTATGATCATTTCATGCTTAAAGAAATTTATGAGCAGCCAAGATCTATTACTGATTGTTTCAGAGGGAGAATGAATCTGAATAAAGGTCTTATTAAGATGTCAGGAATAGACTCTTATGAAGGCAAATGGAAAAACGCTAATAGAATAATAATTGTAGCATGTGGTACATCTTGGCATGCGGGATTAGTAGCAGAATATCTTTTCGAAGATTTAGCCAGAATTCCTGTAGAAGTTGAGTATGCCTCAGAGTTTAGATATAGGAACCCTATTATTAATGAAGACGATATAGTTATAGCTATAAGTCAGAGTGGGGAAACAGCAGATACACTGGCCGCTATTAAATTAGCCAAAGAAAAAGGAGCGCATATATTTGGTGTGTGTAATGTTGTAGGATCTACTATTAGTAGAGAAACACACAGTGGTGCTTATACACATGCCGGTCCTGAGATAGGAGTGGCTTCTACAAAAGCCTTTACGGCTCAGGTTACTGTGCTTACATTAATGGCACTAGAGGTAGCGAAGAAAAAAGGATCTATCAGTGATGAGAAATTCCATAGATTATTAGCAGAGCTTACCACTATTCCTGATAAAGTAGAAAAGGTTTTAAAGACGAATGATAAAATTGAATTTATAGCAGAAATCTATAAGAATGCTACCAATGCATTGTACTTAGGTAGAGGTTATAGTTTCCCTGTGGCTTTAGAAGGGGCTTTAAAGTTAAAAGAGATTAGCTACATTCATGCTGAAGGATACCCAGCAGCTGAAATGAAACATGGTCCCATAGCATTAATTGATGAAGAAATGCCGGTTTTTGTTATAGCTACTAAAGGTCCAAGCTATGAAAAAGTGGTAAGTAACATTCAAGAAGTGAAAGCTAGAAAGGGAAAAATAATAGCTATAATCACTGAAGGTGATAAGGATGTAAAAGGAATGGCAGATCATTTTATTGAAATCCCAAGTTGTGATGAGGTTCTAATGCCTTTAGTATCAACGGTTCCTCTTCAGCTTTTATCTTACCACATAGCCCTCATGAGAGGGTGTAATGTAGATCAACCTAGAAACCTAGCCAAGTCGGTTACTGTGGAGTAAGTTTTGCACTAGTAAGTGTTATTTACTGGCTCCTAAGCGCTCTTTTTCAGTAGGATTATTTCTTTTCTTTCTTTGAAATTAAAATAATCATATAATGAAAAAATTACTTATGTTCTCTATGATGT
>CAJXOV010000073.1 GCA_913057815.1 uncultured Flavobacteriales bacterium | reverse complement strand
GATGTAGAGAGGTCTCGTGGGCTCGGAGATGTGTATAAGAGACAGGTACCTGCTGCACCAGGATATACATCATTTCTGGTGTCATCACAATCTAAAGAGTTGTCTGATATACCAGCTGATGTGTTACATGCTAATATTGGATTATCAAGATCACCGTAACCATCTAAGTCCGCATCGACATAAAAAGTTGTTTGGTTCTCATCAGTTTGTCCATTGCAATCGTCATCAATACCATTTCCACAAATTTCCGTAGCCCCTGGAAATGCTTGGTCATTATCATCTAGACAATCACCAGTTATTGTAGTATTGAAAAATCCAACTGGTTGACAGCTTTCTAAAGTGTTGGCACTTCCATATCCGTCACCATCCAAGTCTTCATAATAAGTGATAGTAGCTATTCCTTCATCAGTTTGTCCATCACAATTGTTGTCTAATCCATCGCATATTTCAATTGCGTCTGGATTTATCGCATTAACTAAATCATCACAATCTAAATTGTTAGTTACGAAGTTAGATGGTGGAGTGCAGGCATCTTGAGAAATGTCAGCGTTTCCATATCCATCACCATCCGCATCAAAGTAGTATGTTATTGAAAGAATACATGATCCATCATCCATAGTAGCATTGTTATCGAAGTTACATGCAGAAGCATTAGTACATCCTAAACAAGAAAGATACTCACAAGAACCATCTGTACAATCTGCAGTCGCGTCATAATTACAGGCGGTGTTGTCGATACAACCAGCAGTATCAGTTCCACCGCAGTTTCCACAAGCATCATTAGTTAAACATGATCCATCATTAATAGTGGCTGTGTTATCATAGTTACATGCTGTATTATCTGTACATCCTGAACAAGTACTGTTATCTCCATTACATAAACCGCAGTTATCTGCAACTGCTGTCCCTCCGCAAATACCTAAACAATCATCAGTAAGACAAGATCCATCATCCGCAGTTGCTCCAACAGTAAAGTTGCAGGCAGTAGGATCAGTACATCCAGGTATCCCACAAGTAGAACCATCAAATGTCATAGTTAAGTTAGCCGTTCCTGAATTTCCATTCCAACCGTCAATTAAAACTATATATGTGGTGTTTGGCGTTAGATCGTTGCAATCAAAAACTAATCTAGACATATATTGATCAGCTCCGCCATCATCGTTAGCTGCTACTAGAGCACCTCCACAACCATTGAAAACAGCCATTTGAGAATCGGTAAAAGTTCCAGTTCCATCAAATGAAGTTTCTAGAGTAATAACTGTTGGACCATTAGGTGTTGTAAATGAAAAGAAAACATCATTTTCTATTCCGTTTTGTGTACACCATCCTGTAGTTGTATTACAACCAGTGCCAGGAACTGTAAGTACGTCAGTCACACAAGTATTTGAATTGTCAACAGTGTTTACTCCTATATTAAGTGGAGTAGCGTTGGCACAAACGTCATTTATTGCTCCGAAAGTACATGTGTTATTGTCACATGCTGCAGCTGCATCGTAATTACATGCTCCAGAATTTGTACATCCTCCGGTAGTACATGATCCATCATCACATCCTGCTGCAGGGTTGTAGTTACAAGCAGTAGATATATTACACCCTGGATATGTACATGAACCATCATTAGAAGTAGCTGAAGCGTCATAATTACAAGCTGTAACATCATCACATCCTGGACCAGGTACTCCATTGGCTATTGAAAAGTTAGCATTTGATATGTCAAAGAAGACATTACCATTCGCTTTAACTTTGATTCTTCCTTGAGTGGTAACAATGTTAGGAACGTTAATTATTTGAGTCCCGTCATTTGCAGTTCCAGCTAAAATAATAGTTGGATATGTGAGACCTCCATCTGTAGATAGGTATATATCCACTAGATTACAGTTTATAGGACTAGCGGTTGTATTTGCTACATCCCATGTAATTGTTGTGTTTGTATTTCCAGTTAAGTTTTCACCGCCATTAGGGTTTTGGACTAGAAAAGGACCTCCAACATCTGAGACACTTATTGACATTTGATCATCATTCACCCCGGCTCCTCCTGCTTGATTATCTCTAACAGTACATCTGAAAGTAAGTCCTCTAGTATAGGTAGGAAGCATTTCTCCAACTGCTGTAGTATTATTTACTAAATCAGTTATTCTAGGAAATGTTCTTGTTGGTGATGTTGTTCCTGTCCAAGTTCTAAATATTGGCTGATTTCCAGTAGGATTGTTGAATGCTGCTGTGGATCCAGTACCAGGACCTAAATCATATTCTTCCCATGTGTAAGTAATTGCATCTCCATCAACATCACCACCGGTTGCTGTTAACTCAAACGGGGTAGAGATTGGAATTGAGAGCCCATCCTGGCCATTGTTAGCATCAACAGTTGGAATGTTATTTCCAGTATTGGTCACAGTTGCACATGAGTTTCCAAATCCATTTTGTGAATAGGATACTATTTCATTGAAACTATGATTGTGAAAATAAGCATCACTGTTAGATTGAAGATTTACTGGACAAATTCCAGCATACCCCATGATTGTAGATGCACTTCCTGGTTCGAATGCAGCATTTGTACTTCTCTGACAAGTATTGTTTTGTGTATGATTCCCACCCCATTGATGTCCCATTTCATGAGAAACATAATCAATATCAAAAGGATCTCCTACCGGAACTCCTTGTCCAGTTACACCTTGTGCTTTTCTAGTGGATGTACAGGGTGATTGTAAGCTAGCAATTCCACCACCACCAGTGGAGTATACATGACCTATATCATAATTTGCAGTTCCAATGATAGCATCGATGTTAGCTTGATTTTCTCCTAACATGGCTCCACCATCTCCATTTGTATAAGGGTCTGTTGCTGCGTTTGTATAAACTATTAAATTGTTATTACCAACTAGTACCATCCGAATGTCAACTTCAGTCTCATACACTCCATTCACTCTAACCATAGATGTAACTATAGCAGCCATACCGGCAGCTACTGTTCCTCCATGGAAAGCAGTGTATTCTGCAGTTGCAGCTATTGCTAATCTATATGTCCTTAGTTCTGTGCCAGTTGGAACCATAGATTTAATCATTCTGCTTTCCTTTATTAAATCATTTTTTCCTTTTGCAATTTTCACTTCATCTCCTAAATCAGCAGAAGTTGCTGCTAATGGTTCTAGTTCTTCAAAGTGTTTTTGATTAGTTGCGTAAAAAGCATCCTTAGAATAAGAAATACAAATTTCTTTTTCGCCTAAGTAATAAGGGTCAATAAAAGTTGTCCCATATTTACCCATTATCATTGCGTGAAATCCTGCAGGAGTCTGGTCAAAATAAATCTTTGCTGTTGGATCTGTAATTCCTTGACCATAAAAAGTTTTGATTCCTGGATATTTATCTTGCAGATCTTTTTCCATCATATCAAACTGAACAAATGAGAATAGTTGTTCTGTTCCATCAGGAAAAGGAATAACGAGCCTAGCCGTTGATTCATTTGGCCTTGTTTCATTTTCATGTGGTGCTGAAAGAAGGATAGAGTTCAATTCAGAATAGTCTATCTCAATCGTCCTGAAATCCTCAGGTATTATGTAACTCTTTTCTGTAGGGTTTTGTTTTTCTATATCCTGATAGAACTTTTGGGCAAATAACTGAAGTGTAGCACAAATCAGAAAAGTAAGGGTAATGAATTTTTTCATGTTTAAATTCTATTTTATTAATTACAAGATGTACCAAAGAAAGAAAGGAACATTCCTATATCATCTACATTAGTATTTCCATCTTCATTCATATCTACTGGACAGTTTCCAGTATTACATCCATATTGTTCAAGAAGCAACAGTAGATCGTCAATTGTCACTGAGTCGTCATTATTAAAATCACCTGGACAAGGAATAGCAGCCAATTCATCGCCTTCTATGTCACCATCACAATCATTGTCAATTCCTTCCATAGTCCCTGAGGCATTTGGATAAACATTGCTATTAGAGTCATCACAATCAAGATTGTTGTTGACAATTCCAACCGATACTGTACAGGCTAATATTGGAAAATTAATATCTCCAAAACCGTCTAAATCATTATCTGTATAATGAGTAGTTTGATTCTCATCTATTTGTAAATCACAATTGTCATCAATCCCATTTCCGCAAATTTCAGGACTTCCAGGGTTTACAGTAGGAGCTAAGTCATCACAATCTCCGGATATCAGTACATCAAAATTTCCTTGTGGAAAACATGAGGAGATTGAATTAGAAGAACCATAGTTGTCATTATCTAGATCTTCGTAATACGTTAATGGTGTAAAGCCTTCATCTATCTGTCCATCGCAATTGTTATCGATCCCATCACATATTTCCGTTGCTCCTGGGTTTATAGAATTAATTAGAGGTTCACAATCACCGCCAATGGACACGAAATTTCCTGGAGCAGTGCAGCCAAGAGTTGTAAAGTTTTCGTCTCCATATCCATCTCCATCTGAATCAAAATAATAGGTGTTCGCTGTAATTGTAATAAATCCATTTACAGTTTCAGTATCACTGGATGCTCCATTGCTAACAGTTAGAGATACATCATAAACTCCTGGTGTGGCATAGAATATGGAAGGGTTTGCATCTGTTGAAGTTCCAGGGGAACCTCCATTAAATGTCCAGTTCCAACTGGTAGGTCCACCAATACTTGTATCAGTAAACTGTATACTTGAATTAAAACAAGAATTTTGAGTATCTGATGAAAACGAAGCGGTCATTGGCGTGTCAGCTACACAAAAAGGATGATTAGCTTGTGCTCCAAAATTTCCACCTGCAATTATTTCAGCCAATGTGTTACCAGAAGAATCTGTTAAAATGTAATTTCCAACAACTCCTTGGTATTGCATACCATCACTAAATGAATCATAAAATATTAATTCATAACAACCATTAGACAAACAAATGTTTTCTGTGAAATTTGTTTGATCACCAACATAAGGCCCGCCAGAAATGACAGTAGATCCATCTGATTGGTCTACGATCTCCCAATTATTTTCTTCAGGATAGTTATCTGTAAGAATATCTAGAGTAACGATGCTTCCATTTACGGCTGAACTAAAGCTACTAGATTCAGAGTCATTGGCTGTGTTTTCGTCAGTACCTCCATTTGGAATACTAGTGGTAGCATTAAAAATGTGATTACCTGAAGCGATACCTGTTATTGTTCCTATAAACAAATTTGCTGAATTTCCAGATGTTAACGTACCGGTCCAATTGATAGTTTGAGAATTTACACCATCAATATCATAATTTAAAGTAAATGAGGTAATCGTACTAGATCCTGCATTTCTAACAACTACAATAGGGGTAACGGCATCTGAGCAAAATACTCCTGAGGCACCTGAAATGGACTGGATGTCCAAATCTAAACTTGAAGTAGGTGTATTAGGATCGTAACCATTTACTACTGTCGTATTACAGCCAGGTGCTATCCATTGACAAATGCTAGGATAAGATACATCTAACTTTCCATAATAATCATTGACATTGTTTGAACACGATGCTTCTCCACCATATAGCTGTCCGATTATTCTATGATTTTGATCAAATAATGGAGAACCAGAAGAACCACCTTCAGTAGTTCCGTCTTCCCAATCAAAAATTCTCCAAGTAGTAGCGCCTCCATAAGTAGCCGTACCCGCTGCGTCTGTGTCAAAAGAGATTTTCTTAAGATCACCCGCTGGATGGTGTATACCAACTTGAGAAGAAGGATTAACTCCAGAAGCATCCCAACCCGCATAATATGGATCATATGCTAATGGAATAGGGTTTCCATTGTTAATTTCTAGAAGAGCAAAATCAGCCGATGTTCCTTGAGCTAACATTGTAGAACCGGAAACAGTTTGATAATTTACTGAGCTCTCTGCGGGATTGTTATCTCCGCACGAAGGACTCTGCCAATTAAATCTAAATACCCAATTTGTAACACCTCCTCCAGTACAATGGTTTGCAGTAAGGAAATATGGATGTCCATCATCAGCAGTATTGTTAACAAGAGCCCCAGAGCAGATCCCATTCGAGCCAACAACTATCATGGCCACAGAATTAATTTCATCCCTCCAGTTATCTCCGACAGCACATATAACATTATTGTTACACGTTCCTGAGTCACCAATTCCTCTAGCGATAACGTCTAAATCTCGATAACCGTGGGTTACACGACCTATTTTTAATTCAGTTATTCCTAATCCAGAAGATGGTTCGTAATATTCTAAAATAATTTTGTCTCCAGGGAGGGGATAAGTAGCTAGTGTTTTTTCAGAAGTGTTATTGTCCGAAGTAAAAGCACCGATTTTATAAGTTTTTTCTTCATTGTAAATGAAAAGTTTACCACCTTCAGGAAGATTAAATGAAGTGAATAAAAAATTCAAGGAATATGCCCCAGTTGATTCAATCCCTATTGTCCAAACTCTGTCTCCATTTGGAAGGTCTTCCCAATTTCCATCTTCTAAACCAAGATTTACCTCGAAATTTTTTCCAAACCTATAAGGCATGTCTTTAGTGGCATTGTTAATGTCATCTTCGCTTCTCATAATGTTCTCATTGAAAGAAGCCATTTTTTGAAATCGAATATCTGAAAGATCTAATTTGTTAGTTTTCCATGAAAGTGGTTCACCACCCTGTGAAACTTGAGCATTTGAGAGAAAGGTTACTGCTATGGCAAACAGCATCAATAATAGTTGCTTCATAATAGTTGGTCAGGTTCTTTTGGTTAAGCCCTAAAGATACGAAAAACAGAAAGATAAGTTAACGTTTCAATAACATTTTAAATATAGGACTCTATAAGTAAAATTAATATAGCTGATCCTGAGATGATTAATCCGATCTTGTTTGTCCTGTTCAATCTTTCCTTAAGAAGAAGAAACGCAGCTAAAGAGCTTAACATTACAATTCCTAAGTTGTTAATAGGAATAATTTGACTTTTAGTTAGGTCAAGACTATCAAAAGTCTTGAGAAGGAAAAATATCGAAGCAAAATTTATAAATCCTAGGATAAAGCCTGCGATTATGGTTGGTCTAGTAAATTTTAATGAGCCTTTTTTCTTAATGAGCAGTATAATTAAACCTGTTAAACCAGCTACAGTGAAAGGAAGGAATGTAAGAAGGATTTTGTCTGAATTGGAATGAGAGAAGTGTTGATCTGTATATGCCAGAATAATATCTAACATTCCTGAACCTAAAAATAAAATTAGCGGAAGTATCAACTTAAATTTCCCAGAACCTTCAGAATATACGGTAAAATAGATTCCAGGTATAGCAACTATCAAAGCCAAAATTTTAAACCAAGAAAACGAATCTCCAGAATCAAAAAACATAAAAAATATTGCAGGTATGACTAAGGATAGTTTCGTAGCTACACTGCTTATTCCTGCTCCCATCTCTTGAGATATTTTAGCCATTAAATAGAATAAACCAATAAATAGAAATCCTAAAAGTGCTCCATTTCTAATCAATGGACTGTAATGAAATTCCCCACTTGTTAATTCTCCTGAAACCAAAAATACACCCAAGGCTGTAGCCGTGAAGTAGTTAATGACTATGGCTTGAAATGTATTTACATTATACTGAGTAAACGTCTTGAATAAAATGAATATAGCACTACTAGAAAGAAGGCTAAGTATTAGATAAATCATTTGGTTAAATCTCTTTTAATAATTCTAACTTGGTCAGTATTCAAATCAAAGGAATCTACTAAAAATCCTTTTATAGATGGACTTTTCAATCCTTTGGTCCAGTTGTTTTTTCCTGTTAATATTCTGGCTTCGTCCCAAGCATTTTCTTTAATAAATGAATTCAAAGTATGTGCTCCTCCTTCAATTATGACTGAAAGAATGTTCATTTCAGCTAAAATCTTAAGAGTTTGGTTGATCAAAGTATCGTTTTTGTCAAGAGCTTTAACTTCAGTCCAGCTATTTATTGTACGAACAGAACGAGATATAACAAGAGTAGGGGTTTTAAGCTTCCAGAACTCATGATTAGAAGGAATTCTATGATTAGGATCTATTACCACTCGTAAAGGGTTTTTTCCGTCAGCAAGCCTAAGATTTAGCATGGGAGAGTCATTTAACACGGTATTAGCGCCTACTAAAATGGCATCTTCTTCACTTCTCCATTGATGAACAAGAGTTTTTGTCTCTGGCTTAGTTATCCAGTTAATTCCTGTTTCCGAATCTTCACGTAGAGAGTCCATAAGACCGTTTTGATTTTCAGCCCATTTTAGAATAACGTAAGGGAGATTATCTCTGTGAGTTTTAAAAAACCTTCTGTTTACCCATTCGCCTTCTTTTTCCAAAACTCCAGAGGAAACAGTTGTGCCATTTTTTTCGAGTAATTCAATTCCTTTCCCTGCTACTTTTTGGTGAGGATCCTTATTACAAATTATCACATGAGGAATACCTGATTTAATAATGAGTTCAGCGCAAGGCGGTGTTTTCCCATAATGAGAGCATGGTTCTAATGCTGTCTCTTATACACATCTCCGAGCCCACGAGACCTCTCTACA
>CAJXOV010000072.1 GCA_913057815.1 uncultured Flavobacteriales bacterium | reverse complement strand
ATGTAGAGAGGTCTCGTGGGCTCGGAGATGTGTATAAGAGACAGCATTAATACTAATAACATAATCACCTGCCAAAACAGGTGTACCACATAAAGTAGCACATCCAAAAGTGTCACCCTGGCTAGGGTAAAATGTAAGATCCTCATCATTTATAGTCAACTCCATTCCAAATGGCAAACCAGTAACTGAAAGCACTACCACCTCTTCAAGAGTGGCCGTAATCTCTCCTTCCTGCACTTCTGCTGGAAGGTAAAAAGTAATAGTTTCCTCATAATACTCTCCTGCCACAGCGTTAACTAAAAACTCCGGGCACAATGTGGGAAATGACTCTCCTGATCCACAATTCTCGTCTGCTATGCAATCTGGACATTGTGAAAACCCTGAAGTAATACCTATCAGATAAATAATGAGTAGAGAGTAAATAGATTTCATGTTTTTTATTTCTTCATCTAAAATTAACGATTCGTCACCACTAGCACACCATTAAAACAATATCTTTGTCCTTGAAAACAAATAAACATTTCATGAAAACACTTTTACTTTCAGCTCTAGCTGTATTTGCCAGCTTTTTGAGCTTTTCTCAAGTCACAATTAACGAAGTAGATTCTAACACGCCAGGAACTGACATGGCAGAATTTGTAGAGCTTTATGCAGCTTCGGAAACTTCTCTAGATGGATACGTTTTAGTATTCTTCAATGGAAACTCAGACCTTTCTTATAGAACAATCGATCTTTCAGGAGAAACTATCACTGATGGGTATTTTGTAGTAGGAAATGTAGCTACTCCTAATGTGGATATCACATTTGATGATAATGGTCTTCAAAACGGACAGGATGCTGTTGGGTTATACTTGGCCTCAGCTGCAGATTGGGCTGATGACACGCCTTTTTCAGATACGGGAATAGTAGACTTACTAGTATACGACAGTAATGACGATGATGACGCTGAATTATTAGGTGCATTTACTGGCTCATGTCAAATTCAATACAACGAGGACGAAAATGGCGATGATGACAATCAGAGTATCGCTAGAGTTCCAGACGGAGGAACTGCTATGTGTCCAACAGACTTTTTAGTACAAGCTCCATCCCCAGGAACTTCTAACATTCCAAGCTGTTTTGGAGGATCATTGGCTTTTGACAATACAATGACTGAAATGGCTCTTTGCATCGATGATGATGCTATAGAACTTATCAATTTCTCTGTAGTGAATAATATAGGAGATGGATCTATTTACATTATTACTGATGATGAAGACATAATAATAGGAACATCGAACGGAGAAGAAATAGATTCATCTACACTTCCTGAAGGAGTTTGTAGAATACACGGAGTAGCATATAATGGAACTTTAGACGCTGAAACTACATCAGCTGGTGAAGATGCTGCAGGTATAGCTACAGATGGAGATTGTCTTTCATTTTCTTCTAACTATTTAACTATTACTCGGAACGTTTGTTTCCCTGATTGTGATGGCGGTATCATCAGCAGTGATGCAGGTGAAAACGTTATCGTATGTTTAGATGATGAAGAGGATATTATCACTTTTGATAATAACTCTATTGCTTCAGAGGCTTCCTTTTTATACGCACTTACAGATGAGGACAATATCTTAGTTGGTCAAGTAGCAGGTGGAAGTGGAGACTTTAACATTTTGGATGAAGGAGTTTATAGAGTTTGGGGTGTGAGTTTCTTAGGAACTCCTGATTTAACTACAATAGAACCAGGAGACCCATTGTTCGGAATAATGGCTGCTGACTGTGTAGATTTTTCTGAGAATTACGTTACGGTTACTGCACAAGAGTGTGTTGCTGTAGAAGGATGTGGTAGTCTTTTCTTCTCTGAATATATAGAAGGGAGTAGTAATAATAAAGCACTTGAAATTTATAACCCATCACAACTTCCAATCTCGTTAGCAGATTATCAATTAGTGAATTGTTCTAATGGATGTGACGTAGCTGATGAGTGGGATTTTGTAAATGACATTTTAGGTGGAGCTACTTTAGGAGCTGGTGATGTTTTTGTAATAGCTCATTCAGATGCAGTTACTGCTATCACAGATGAAGCAGATGTTCTGTTCAACTTTTTAAGTAATGGAAATGATGTGTTCGCGTTGCAACAAATTAGCACAGGAGACATCATCGATATCATAGGTGACGGATCTACAATGGAAATAGATGGTGGTTGGACTGTAAATGGAGTGGACAATGGAACTCAAAACCACACTTTGGTAAGAATGGAAACTTTCAACGAAGGAAACCCTGATTGGGCTACAGCTCAAAATGAGTGGAATGTGCTAGAAGTCGATGACTTCAGTAACATAGGTTCTCACACTATTATTCCTTGTTCTGTGAATACAGATCCTTCATTATCATTTTCAGTAGCTGGAGTTACAGTTAATGAAGATGTCGGGACAGTATCAGTAGAAGTATCTATTTTAAATCCTCTGGATGAAGAAATGACTGTAGAAGTAATGTTAACTGGTGGTACAGCAGTTACACCAGATGATTTTGATGGAACAGGTTTTCCTATCACTCTTACTTTCCCAGCAGGGATGGATGTAGCACAATCGTTTGATGTTTCTATAATAGATGACATTATGGAAGAAGGTTCTGAGACTATCGTATTTGAGCTTATGAACCCAAGCGCAGGTATTTCTCTTGGAGCTAATGAGTTTACATTGACTATTAATCCAAGTGATGTCGTGATTCCTGTGTTAGACATAGTTGATGTTATAACTTTAGACACAGAAGGAGTAGCTACTAACTTAGACTTAGAGTGCGAATTAAGAGGTGTAGTGTATGGAGTAAACTTGAGACCATCAGGTTTACAGTTCACACTTATTGATCCTACTGATGGTATTGGAGTTATTAGTTTTGAGCCACTATCTGATTATGTTGTAAACGAAGGTGACAGTGTTCATGTGGTAGGAATTATCGATCAATTCAATGGATTAACACAGATAGAAATTAGCTCTATAACATTGATTTCAGCTGATAACGATTTAATAGACGCTACTGTGGTGACTGAACTTAATGAGTTCTCTGAAAGCAATCTAATTACAGTTGAATGTTTAGAGCTAGTTGACGCTTCACAATGGACAAATGATGGAAGTGGTTTCAATGTTGATTTGACAGATGGAACTAACACATTCCTTATGAGAGTGGATGCAGATACAGATGTATTTGGAACAGATGCTCCTGAAGGTGCATTTACATTAACAGGATTAGGTGGTCAATTTGATAATAGCTCACCTTACGATGAAGGATACCAAATACTTCCAAGATACATAGCTGATGTACCAGAAGGAGTTAGTACTTCTTTCACTCTAAACGAAGGTAGTTCTGATGGAGTTGAGTTAATTTCTGGAAACGAGTATACTGCTGGGCCAGGTTCTATTGCATACTTCGAAGGAGATAATTCAGACCTGGAATATACGTGGGAAATTAATGGAAGTACTACTATGGATACTTTTGTAGAAATTACTATAGAGGATGACAGTTGGAATGGAGAAGTTCAAGACTTAACAGTTACAGCTACTGATGGAACTTGTACTGCCTCTTCTACTACTATGATTACATTCTTATGGTTAGGTATCGAAGAGTACGAATTAGAGCTTCTTTCAATATATCCTAACCCTTCCGTTAATGAAATAACTATTGACATTCCTTCTACAGGAACTTTAAGAGTTTATAACAGCTTAGGACAAGTTGTAAGAGAAATAGTTAAAGTGAATGTAGGAACTGAAACACTAAACGTTTCTAACCTAGTTACTGGAACTTACTTTGTAGAAGTAACTTCTGAAAACAGCATTTACAGAGCACAACTAGTAAAGAAATAGAATTAGAAAAACTGATGTTAAAAGCCTCAACTGAAAAGTTGGGGCTTTTTTATTTATGCTTTAAACAGAGCTGTATAGCTCGTTCCGCTTGAAGAATATGCCTTTGATTATGGTTAATCAAAAAAGGATAAACATCTCCAAGTCTTAACTTGAGAATAGGACCTGCAGCTGAAGTGACTTTGGCTCTTTGAATATTGATGTGTGAACTCTTCTCTAAACACACTTTAAGGCGCTTCATGTTTACAGCAAAACCTACTACAACCTGAAGAGCTGGATTACCAGAGACTCCTGGTTCAAGTACTTTAAACGTTCTTGACTTAATTAGTGGTTTCCCCTCTTGAGGAATCATACTATTTAAAAGTCGACTTCCTATAAAACCATGTTTTAGCTCATTTACTGAATCATTCATCGATTGAGAAATAACAGAGTCAATTCTGGGAAGATAAAGCTCTAATGTAGCATTTAGATGCTCTAAGCATTGCTTCGCACTCCATTTCCCTGGGAGTGGTGCTGTAATTAAAAAATCTTCTTTCTGCTGAGAAAACAATGTATTTACCTCAAGTATTTGAGCTTGAATAGAGCTATTGCAACGCGCTAAAAGATCTGATTTTATATACTTCCTCAATTTAATCAGTTACTATGAACTGCTCATCTTCTTCTGTCTCAAGTAAAGCATATCTGTAATACAGACCTGTGAAACCTGCCAAGATAAAAGAAGTATAAACCGTATAACTGAACACACCCAACAAAATTCCTAAAACAACACCAACGACAGGAATATTATATAATAGAGCACCTAATACAGAAACAATTAATACCATTACTGCAGAAACGATTAAGAATAAAATCCCTATTCCCAAAACCTTAGCTACTCTACTAAGGGACAATTCTCCTTGAACAAATGAAAGTGCTTCCTTAAAATTCATATTCCCTATACCCACAGCAGCATAAGACAAATGAAACCAGCAATAAACAGGAAGAATAGTAACAAGAAACAGGAAAATCAGTCCTGACATTCCGGTCATTTGAACCAAATAATTCAAAAATTGATATAACCCTCCTATGATAATAGCTAATACGAAATAATGTATAAGCCTTTTATCGAATAAATTCTTAAGAGCTGCAGAAAAGGAATTATTAGAATTCTCTACCTCATTAGAACTTAGGTTATAGCTGAAGTTATAGATTACAAAAGAGAGAAGCATTAGTATAACTAGCAACGGAATAAACGCTCCAGCATTATCACTAAACACGCTCATAATTCTTTCTGTTAATATGAGATTAAGCTCTTCTGGGTCATATTCTGAAGCAGATTCCACTAACTCTGTTATATCTTCCTGATCAGATGACAAATCAGGCATAATTAGATACGCTGACAACCCCAATACAAGAGCAAAAAGGAGTGTCACTATAAACGAAGGCATAAGAATACGTCCTAGTAATCTGAAGACACTTCCACTTAAATCTGCGGTAAAATTATACTTATTCATAAGGTTAAGAGTTAGATTTGTCGGTAAGATAGTAAAAGCAACAAAAATAGGAAAGCAACATGAATAAATTCCTGCACCGAAGACTTATAGGCTACTTTTTAAATGGGCTTCTTCTAGTGATCCCTATTTCGGTGACAGCGTATATAGTTTACAAACTTTTCACCTATCTGGATAGCCTAATAAAAATAGACTGGTTCCCTGGAAGCGGAATTCTCTTTCTACTTGTCATCATTACTTTAGTAGGGTTTTTAGGGTCTACTTTCATAGCCAATCCGATTAGAAAAGTCATCAACGATTTTTTTGATCGAATACCACTTATAAAAACCCTTTACAGCTCTATTACTGAGCTACTCTCAGCTTTTGTCGGTCAAAAAAAGAGGTTCAACAAACCTGTTCTGGTTAAAGTTAATGAGTCTTCTAATTTAGAAAAGCTAGGATTCGTAACTGATGAAGACTTAAAGGACTTAGGTATAGATGACGGAGACAAAGTAGCCGTGTATCTCCCTCATAGCTACAATTTTTCAGGGAATCTATTTATAGTTTCTAAAAGCGCTATTACTGTTATCGACAAGAACGCTAGCGAAGTAATGAAATACATAGTATCAGGTGGAATTACAGAGGTAAAAGAAGGAAATGACTAAGTATCAAAAAAACCTTTTAATACTTCATATCACAGTATTAATATTCGGCCTTACAGGTATCTTTGGTAAACTACTAGAAGACTTAGGATCACTAAACACAGTTTTTTACAGAGTGGTCATTGGGAGCATAGGTATAGGAGCATATGCATTCTTTAGAAGAAAAAGTTTACGGATAAAAAGCGCTAAACATTTGGCTCAACTAGCAGGAGTAGGATTTTTAATTTGCGCACATTGGTTCTTTTTCTTTGAATCTATTAATGTGAGTAATGTATCTATTGCCTTAGCTACCATTTCTACGACATCGTTATTCTTAGCACTACTTCAGCCATTGATAACTAAAAGGAAATTAGTTGCTTATGAAATCCTTTTAGGAATCATTGTTATCGCGGGACTAGTGATAATACTAGGGTATGAGTTTCAATACTGGAAGGGAATTTTATTCTCACTTATAGCGGCACTTTTAGCGGCCATATTTTCCCTAATAAATAGTAATCTAGTTCAAAAACATGATTCTACTTTTATCAGTTTTTATGAAATAGGTAGCGGGGCATTATTGTTAGGGTTCATTTTGTTTTTTAGCGATAATATGACATTCGTAACCGAAATTTCCGCGTTGCAATGGCTCTGGTTGGCTCTATTAGGACTTATAGCCACTTCCTTTGCCTTCATAGCCAGCGTAGCAGTAATGAAAGTGCTGTCCCCTTTCACAGTGTCTCTTACTATTAATCTAGAGCCTATATACAGTATTGTAATTGCTCTTTTGATCTTCAAAGAAGATGAGCATATGTCAACACAGTTTTACCTAGGAGCTATTCTTATCATTTCTACTCTATTCTTAAACGCATATTTTAAAAAAAGGGAGAGAAAACAAAAAACCCCCTTAGAAAACTAAGAGGGTTTTAAATATATTTTTCTAAGAACTGTTATTCGCAGCCCATGGTTCCGTAACCATCAACCATTTCAGCTTCTACTGAATCATAATCATCTTCAAAGAAAGATCCGAATAAGTTTAAAAGACTGAAATAAGAACCAGTGAATGTCATCTCACCACCGCTTACGTTAATGTTTCCATCTACAGAAAAGTAAACATCGAAATTCTCAAATGCCATAGCACAAGCAAATCCTTTGTCTCCAAATCCTTCGTAATCAGTGTCAAAATTATCAAACCAATCTACTACTTCATAATCTCCTTCAGCTTCGTTATCATAGATATAATACCATGCGATACCCTGAAAGAAATCAAAAAAGTTAGAATCCTCATCTATATCTCCGTTCTCTAGTGCTTCAAAATCTCCTGCGATTCCCATTACTATAGAGAATCCGTCAAAATCACTTTCACTGTCAAAGAACAGGTCTAATCCTAACGCTTCATTAGCTACAGAAACACAGAACGTATATGTTATGTCTAACACCTGATCTCCCATTAATAGTGTTCCCCCTGAGTTGGCACCCAAAGATGAACTACCAACGTAAAGTACACCACCACCCTGAGATGCTGGGACGTAAGTAAGGTCATCATCATCTGAAAAACTCCATCCAGAATTAGGATCAGAAAAAGAAAAACTCTTTGTGTTGAAATTTACCCTGATTTCTCTATCATTTACTCTATCGTAAAATGAGAATTCAGGAATATCATCAACCATGTCAAGGGCCTTCTTTTTGTACTTATCCATATCAATAGGGTCACCGTAATGACCTACTTGGGGAGCTTCTTTAGTACATGACGCGGCCAGAACAGTTAGAACTGTTAAGGCGAATAATTTGTTAAATAAAGTCTTCATAGTGACTCAAATTTAATCAAATTAAAACGTGAAACCTAATCTAAGAGCCCCGTTAACTATTGGCCCTAGGTTAAATTCAGTTCCGTTTTTCTCGTCATCTCTAGTTTCGATGTTACCTAATTCAGCTAAAGGAAGACCATCAGTACCAACTATGTCATATTGTCCATTTCCCCAATTAGTATCCATTCCACTCAAATCAGAAAGAGCCCATGCATCATCATCACTTGATGTGTATTTAGTAGCTCCCATAGATGTGAAGTTTAATCCAAATCCAAATTCTACACCTAAATAAATATTATCAGCGAAGTAAAAATCCATACCTGCTAATCCTGCTAATCCAAAACCGAAACTTCCATCTTTCGTCTTTTGCTCCCATACATCATGATTGTTAAAATCATTATCAGGATTGGCATCTACCAATAACGCTTGACTATTTGGACTCCAGTATTCTTCCGTCATAGTACTTGAGCTATAATCAACATTCAATGCAGCACCTACATAAGGAGATAATCTATTCGTTCCGTCAAAATGCTTTTCAATACCTGGTCTGATACTTAAATCAAATCCACCAGACTTTGAATACGTAAGATCGTTTGGATTGTCATCTAACCCATTCTCTCCTTCTTGCATAGAAACACTTTTATCAGAGTTCATTCCAAGAAAAACTTCTAATCTCATAGCACTATAATCATCAGAGAACTTTCTAACTTTAATACCATTAATAGCTGTCTCTTATACACATCTGACGCTGCCGACGAATAGAGAGGTGT
>CAJXOV010000071.1 GCA_913057815.1 uncultured Flavobacteriales bacterium | reverse complement strand
TCTACACCTCTCTATTCGTCGGCAGCGTCAGATGTGTATAAGAGACAGCTATCAACATCTGCAATATCTACTCCAAACACTTTACTGGCAGTGGCTGAGTGGATATCAAATCCTGAAACGAAATCTTCTATCATAGCCTTTTCATCACTCAATGCTGCTATGATCCTAAGTTCTACCTGAGAGTAATCTGCAGCTATCAGCGTATGTTCCTCATCTCTAGGGATAAATGCTTTTCTAATTTCCCTGCCTTTTTCAGAACGAATAGGAATATTCTGAAGGTTGGGGTTATTTGAACTCAACCTACCAGTGGCAGCTACTGTTTGCATATAATTAGTATGCAGTCTACCAGTAGTTTTGCTGACCATTTCCGGAAGAGGATCTACATAAGTGGATTTCAATTTCCTTAACTGTCGGTAATCCAGAATTTCAGAAATAATTGGATGATCGTCTTTATATGTAGCTAGCACATCTTCAGATGTTTTATACTGCCCAGATGGTGTTTTCTTAGGTTTATCAGAAATCTTCAATACCTCAAAAAGTATTTGACCGAGCTGCTTAGGAGAGTCTAAATTAAATTCAGTGCCAGCAGTAAGTTTTATACTTTTTTCTAGCTCAAGTAAGGTAACTTCTAACTCTTTAGAATAATTTCTTAAATGAGCCTCATCTATATTCACACCTTCTAGCTCGATATCAGCCAATACATGAATTAATGGAGCTTCTACTTTTTCGTAAAGATCTTTTAGGTGTGGTTTCTCTAGTTCAGAAGAAAACTTATTCCTCAACTGAAGAGTTATATCTGCATCTTCGGCAGCATAATCTAGAACCTCAGCAGGTTCCAAATCCTTCATGCTCTTCTGATTTTTTCCTTTCTTTCCTATTAAATCAGTAATAGAAACAGGTCGATAATTCAAATAAGTTTCGGCTAGTAAATCCATTCCATGCTTCATGTCAGGATTCATTAGATAATGAACCAACATGGTATCAAGCACCTTATTCTTTATATCCAACCCATACTTTCTCAGCACTTTGTAATCGTACTTAAAGTTCTGTGCTATTATTTCTTTTTCAGGATCCTCTAATATTGGTCTGAGTTCTTCTATGCGTTGCAACGCGTTATCACTATTAACAGGAATATAAAAAGCCTCTCCCTCTTTTACAGCTAATGAAATACCTACCAGCTCAGCCTCAATAGGATCTAAGCCTGTGGTTTCTGTATCTAAGCAAAAGGACTTTTCTTTCTTGAGTGATTTAATAAATTCGGCTCTTAACGAATCATCCTCAAGTAATTTATAGTCATGCTCAGTAGTAAGAATGGTTTTCATTTCTACTGGCACTTCTTCAACTTTCTCTTCAACTGCAGCGGGCATAGCTGGAGTTTCACCAAACATAGATATCTGAGATGTAGTTTGCTCATTTTTGACAGACTGAATTTCCTCGTTTAAAATCCTTTTACTCAGAGTTCTAAATTCCAAATCAGTAAAAACATCTCTTAGTAAGTCTTTATCTAATTCTTCTAAATTTAACTTATCAAAGTCCACCTCATTAGGCACATCCAGAATTATGGTAGCAAGCTGCTTAGACATTATCCCTTGATCTGCAAAATTCTCTACGTTCTCTTTTTGTTTTCCTTTCAGTTTATCAGCATTCGCTATAATTCCTTCTACACTCCCGAACTCTTTTAAAAGTTTGGAGGCACTCTTAGGCCCGATTCCTGGGATTCCTGGGATATTGTCTACTTTATCTCCCATTAATCCTAAAACATCAATCACCTGTAGTGGATCTTCTACATCAAATTTTTCACGAATTTCTTCTACTCCCCAAACCTGAGCTGGATTCCCGAATCTTCCTGGTCGGTACATAAATATATTGCTGGAAACGAGCTGAGCGTAATCCTTATCCGGAGTCATCATATAAGTCGTATACCCTTCTTTTTCAGCCTGCTTGGCCAATGTTCCGATTAAATCATCAGCTTCAAATCCTGGGGCTACTAAACAAGGAATATTAAATCCTTCTATAATCCTCTTTATATAGGGTATGGAAAGTACTATGTCATTTGGAGTTTCTTCTCGATTGGCTTTATACTCGGGAAAATCGTCTTTTCGTTGTTTAGATCCACCTGGTGGATCAAACACCACTGCTATATGAGTAGGCTTCTCATTGTTTATTATCTCTAACAGCGTATTTGTAAAACCAAACATAGCCGATGTGTTTAGTCCTTTAGAATTTATTCTAGGGTTTTTAATAAACGCATAATAAGCTCTGAAAATGAGTGCAAATGCGTCTAATAGAAAGAGCTTATTTTCTTTATCTTGAGATAACATGTGTAGGTAAATTGAAGCTCTGAAATTACAGAACAGACTGCCAATAGAGCGAATTTTTCAGGAGAATTTATTAACGCTTCTTATAAACTGGTACAGAGCTACATGCTTCTCCAAACATAAGAGACTTTACGATAGGTTTTAGTGCTTTAGTAAGCTCTAGAAAGGCCACTTCTGCTTCAGAAATATCGGAACATCCTTTTATAATTACTCTCTGGTCTTTGTATTCAGTTAAATCCAAACTTTGAATATGTGACTGAACTAAAGCTACTTCAAGTTTCTCCTCATTTCCAAAAGCTATAAAGTCGGCTATTCCTTCCAATTCAGCAGCTATAAGCATGTATGCCCAAGTAGGTACGATAGCATCAGCCGAACACCAAACACCAACATTTTGCCCTTGGAATTTATTCCAATCAAACTGTTTCACCCAACTCCTGAAGTCTTTTTCTTTGAGCACAAGCTCCTGCCACAATTGTTCTTTCAAATCAATAGTAGCCCTGATTCCTCTCGGATAGAAGTCTTTTATATCTAAAGAAATCAATCCCGCTTTAGCTACTTTATTTATGATTTCCTCCATTATATTTCTGAGTGTTATATAGCCAACTGCTTGGATTCTGCAGAAACCATTTCTTTAATAGCTTTTTCTATGTCTAGAGTATTATACCCACATTCCGTATACAATTCTGACTGTGTACCATGTTCTATATACTTATCTGGAACTCCTAATCTTACTACATGTGCACTGTAGTTATTTTCAGCCATAAATTCTATCACTGCTGAACCCATACCACCTTGGATACATCCATCTTCCACAGTAATTACTTTCTTGAATTTAGAGAACACTTCATGTAATAAAACTTCATCAATAGGTTTGGCAAATCGCATATCATAATGAGCAGCACTAATTCCCTTTTCCGTCATGTTTTCACAAGCCGTAAGGGCTTTATTTCCAATTGGCCCAATAGTTAAAACCGCTATATCCTCCCCTGTCTTTACTTTTCTACCTGTACCTATTTTCACTTTCTTAAATGGAGTCTTCCATTTAGTCATCACGCCTTTTCCTCTCGGGTACCGAATAGAAAATGGCCCATGACCTTCTTGTGCAGTAAACATTAAGTTCCTAAGTTCTTCTTCATTCATAGGAGAAGAAACAATCATATTAGGTATGCACCTCATAAATGCTAAATCATAAGCACCATGATGTGTAGGCCCGTCAGCTCCAACTAATCCTCCTCTGTCTAAACAGAAAACAACGTTTAGGTTTTGTATAGCCACATCATGAATCACTTGATCGTAAGCTCTCTGCATAAATGAAGAGTAGATATTACAAAATGGTATTAAACCTTGAGTAGCCATTCCAGCAGAAAAAGTAACCGCATGTTGCTCAGCTATTCCCACATCAAAAGCTCTTTCGGGCATGGCTTCCATCATGTATTTAAGGGAGCACCCAGTAGGCATAGCAGGAGTTACTCCTACGATTTTCTCATTCTTTTCTGCTAACTCTATAATTGAATGACCAAATACATCCTGATATTTAGGAGGTTCAGGACTTTTAGGAACCACTTTTACTATTTCTCCAGTTTCTTTATTGAAAATACCTGGTGCATGCCATTGAGTGGCAGAGCCATCTTCGGCTGGTTTATATCCTTTCCCTTTTTTAGTTACACAATGAAGTATTTTAGGACCAGGAATGTCTTTTAAATCTTTCATAACCTTAGCCAAATACTCAACGTCATGACCATCAATAGGACCGAAATATCTAAAGTTTAAAGATTCAAATAAATTACTTTGTTTTAACAATGCGGATTTCACACCATCCTGAATTTTTTGGGCTATACTCTGTGCATTAGGACCGAATTTACTGACCTTGCCTAACAAATTCCATACTTCATCCTTCACTTTATTGTAAGTATGAGAAGTAGTGATATCCGTTAAATATTCTTTAAGAGCACCTACATTAGGATCGATACTCATGCAGTTATCGTTTAGAACAACTAGCAAATCGTTGTTTAGTGAGCCTGCGTGATTTAGTCCTTCAAACGCAAGGCCAGCCGTCATGGCTCCATCGCCTATTATAGCAATACACTTTCTATCTTCTTCTCCCTTTATTTTACTGGCTACAGCCATTCCCAGTGCTCCGGAAATACTTGTGGAAGAATGACCCACTCCAAAAGTATCGTATTCACTTTCTGATCTTTTGGGAAAACCACTCAGACCTTTATAAACTCTGTTTGTATGAAAAGCCTCTTTTCTACCTGTTAAGATTTTATGCCCATATGCTTGGTGGCCTACATCCCATACTAGTTGATCATAAGGAGTATTATAAACATAATGAAGAGCTACAGTTAGTTCTACTACACCCAGACTTGCGCCAAAGTGACCTCCTTTTTCGGAAACTATATCTACAATGTATTGTCTAAGCTCATTGGAAACTTGAACTAGTTGATCATCAGAAATTTTACTTCTTAAATCTCCAGGAACATCAATTCCTGTTAAAAGGGGACCCGCTTTATATTCGCTCATTATGATAATAAAAGGTACTTAAACAAATGTAAGCTCTAATAACTAAGTAATTATCCCAGAATTGTAGGAAAACCTAATTTTAACTTTCGTTTAAACTAGAGTAGCGTTTAGCATTCCATCGAAAATCTCTCTTCCATCTGTACTAAACAATTCAAAATCTGACGCTCTTTCAGGATGAGGCATCATCCCGAAAACATTTCTATTCTTGTTACAAATTCCGGCTATATTCTCTAAACTTCCGTTTGGATTAGAACCATTAGTCACTTCTGCTTCTTCATTACAGTATCTAAATAATACTTGTTCATTATCATGAATTTCAAGCATTTGTTCTGGCGTAGCAAAGAAATTTCCTTCAGCATGAGCCACCGGAATCTTGTAAGCCTTATACTCATCTAAATTTTGAGTTACAATATTTGAATTTGAAGCGGGCTTGATATGAACGTTTTTACAAATGAATTTTTGATTTTCATTATGTCTTAAAACACCAGGAAGTAATCCAGACTCACATAAGATTTGGAATCCATTACAAATACCCATAACGTATCCTCCAGCATTAGCATGTTTAACCACTTCAGCCATAATAGGCGAAAAATTAGCTATAGCTCCGCTTCTCAAGTAATCTCCGTATGAAAATCCTCCAGGGAGAATAACAAAATCACACCCTTTTAAATCAGTGTCCTTATGCCATAACTCCTCAACTGGTTGCATTAAAATATCTCTTAATACATATATGATATCTTGGTCACAATTAGACCCAGGAAAAGTGATTACTCCAAATTTCATTTGTTAGATTTTGCAAACAAAAGTACTGAGATATATTGAAGTACTAGCAGGATAGAACAGTCATATTTTAAACAACTTTTCATCCAACTTTTGAGAAAAGAAAATAAAGCCATTTAAACCAAAAAACCCCTGCTTTTGGCAGGGGTTTAAGGCGCTATTTCATAGCATATTTAGATTGGTTAAGTTAAAATCTCGAAATCTTCCTGACAGTCTTTTCATTCGTCTGAAGATTTAATACTGAAACTACATAAAGCGAATTAGCTTCATCTAGATCAACTTCTATCGTACTTCCATTTCCTAGGTTTCCTTTTTCAGAAACAATTAGTTTTCCTAATATATCATGAACCATCACTTGGCTCGATTGATTAGAAGAGTACGTACTATTCACTAAAATTTTTCCGCTATTAGCTGTTATTGAAACCGAACTTGAAAAGTCTTGTTCAGCTATCCCACTAAATTGTTCTACTACCACTACTGCTTGGTAATAATCATCACACTGTCCATTATTTGCATACATAGAAACCGTGAAAAATCCAGGTTGTGTAAACATATGAGATGGTGATTCCTCATTTACCAATTCCGATCCATCTCCGAAATCCCATTCAAAAACAGTGGCTCCTTCTGAAGTGTTGGTAAATATCACTTCAGCTTCATTATTACTGTTAAGCGACACAACTTGATCAGCTGTAAAGCTAACCTCTACATCTTCAGCTTCTTGAATTAAAATCGATTCCTCATGACTACAGCCTAGCTCATCTGTGACAGTATAAATATATTCTCCCGCTCCTAAACCATCTATATTAGCACCTAACATTTCGTTATCCCATACTACGTCATAAGGTTGAATACCTCCAGAAACATTCAATAAAATTTCTCCAGTATTGTCTTCTTCACACCCTATATCGTAAGCAGCAGATAACACTGTTAAAAGCTCTTCAGGTTCAAAAACATTAACTTCCATCAGAATAGACCCACAGAAATCATTATTCTCAACTTGAACGATATAATCTCCACCATTTAAGTTAGAAATAGTATGCTCCGCTGACTCGTCTAACATTTCTCCGATTAGATTCATGTCCTGATCAAACCATCTATAATTCCATGGCCCATCACCAGAACCCTCAGTTATGATTTCTCCGTTTCCATCACCAGTACATATTATCCCAGTAGCATCAGCTATCACAGGCGAACCAATATGAAAAACAAATCTTACTTGATCTTCTACTTCTGGTGTAAAAAACTCAAATTCACTCACGAGAGATAAATCATAAACTTCTCCAGTTACCAGATCTTCCAATCCAATACACTGATTGGTTATATACTGATCAACATTGTCAAATGATAGAGTATAATTCCCTTCTATAGGAATATTAATCATCATTTCAATATCTTGAGCAGCTGAGAATTCAGGTATACTATTTATAGCTAGTTTAACATTATCCGAAGACAAAGTACTAATATTAGGAACAGAATTATCTCCATAAAACTTTAAAGCATCTGTAGCTGGCTCAAACATTAATGAGGCATCAGAATTAGTAGTAATTACTAAATCATCTGACCACTGCTGATCGCTTAGAGTTACGAATATGTTTTGTAAAGACTCTTGAGTTTCAATTGTATGTAGTGATTTAGCAGATTCATTGATCGAAAGTTGAGGGTTAGCTCCTGATGCCATAACATAGAATGACTCCATAGGCTTTATAAAAGCTGATCCACCATTTACCCCTAAACCATTAAGATAAGTTCTGAATTGTTTTTGAGAAACATCCCAGACATATACTGCTCCTACTAAATTTTCTTTATCCCATCCTGAAGGACTATCCCAATTGATAGATGCAGGGTATGGATTAGCCACTAAATTTAGACCATCTGACGAAGGACTTTCATTGTTAGTGTACGAAACTTCTATATCTATTTCTCCAACATTAGCATCACCGACTACGTCATAAAGATATTCTCCTGCCAAGGTATAAACATAATATCCTCTTCCAACTTCCATCATATCAGTGGCCGCAGTAATACCTAAAAAGTCAGTGGTACCATCATCTGATTGTTCTTCATAATAGCTTATGTTATTAAAACTATGATCGGGATAATCAGCGCCTACAAAACCAGTAGTAACAAAATCATCAACAAGCTCTTCACATGTAGCGTTTGAAACTGGGGATCCTAAACTGATCCAACCAGACCTGGAAGTAGAAATCTCTCTATTCATAGTAATACTACCATTAATGTTTCCGTCAAAGACTGGGCCTATTTCACCTGTGCCTTCAGCACCGGAAACTAAAACCAAGCCACCATTAGTATTTAATGTACACTGTCCTACCCATAACTCTTGTGCTATGAAAAGATTTCCTAGCAAGTCGACCGTATTACTTCCCGATAGATATAGTTTATCGAAATGGCAATTACCAAGGATAGTTTGAACATCTGAACCTCCTAAGTCAACATCAACACCAGTTAAATTAGCAGCACCATAAAAAGCAACATCCTTGTTTACTTTTAAATTACTTCCCGAAATTCCACTTAAAGTAGCATTCTCTGTAACATGAAGTGAATAAACTTCTTTATCTCCTGTAAAAGCTACAATGTGTCCATCTTGTATGGTTACAGAATTACTTTCATTAGGAACACAATTACAGTCCCAAACACTAGCATCATCCCATTGACCTGTAGCTACAGATGTCACTTCTATAAAAAGATTACTCTGAGAAGGGAGTACTGAAGGGTCAACTTCAACTAAAAACTGTCCTGTAGGATTGTTTAGATAATCAAAGTTCCCAACACCTTCTGTACTTGGAAATGCGTTGTTTTGGCATATTGCTGGTGCAACTTGAAATAAAATAATGCCTGCGAGGAATAATAGCTGTCTCTTATACACATCTCCGAGCCCACGAGACCTCTCTACATC
>CAJXOV010000070.1 GCA_913057815.1 uncultured Flavobacteriales bacterium | reverse complement strand
TCTACACCTCTCTATTCGTCGGCAGCGTCAGATGTGTATAAGAGACAGGTTTTGTCTTCACCTAGTTCTATGAATTGGTTTTTTAAAGTATTCCATCCACCTTTCCATTCGTACTTTCCCTCAAATGCCTCCGGCAAATTGTTTTTAGTGATGGTTTCCAGTAGGTCAATTTGACGTTTTCCTATCATGAAATCTAATTTCATAGTAGAGCCTTCTTTTCCAGGTTCACCAGATATAAATTCATGTCCTTGGAGACCTGTCTGCCATTCTTTAAGGTTATCTGTATTATCAAATAGTTCAATAACTTTAGTTCTAGGCAGGTCAATTTGGATTTCGTGAGTGTAGAGCATTATTATCTAGATATGATGAATTTTTTAGTACTAAGTTCTGATTGGTTTTGAGTGAACAGGGCAGAGTATATTCCTTCTGCTAAGTGAGAAATAGAGATGCTATCACTATTAAATGTTGTCTGCGAAAGAACTTGTTTACCAGCTGCATCATAAATGTGAATTTCAATGTTACCCAAATTTTTGGAAGTTCCAGTAATCTTTATAAAACTATTAGCTAATGAAGGAGATATGGTGAATGGATTTGGATTTGAATGTTCGTTTAGGCCTAGAGAAAAATTATCAGAACTATATACAATTTCTCCATCTACCATGGTCATGTCCAGTTGAGTTTGACTGATTTGATTAGTAGGAATGGTGAAAATATCTCGATCTACACATATTATATCTGCCCACTTTCCTATCTCTAAACTTCCTGTATTTTCTTCATGCCTCATGACATAAGCAGCTTTAATGGTATAGGCATCTACTGCAGTTTCTACGTATGGAAGATTTTCAGGTGCTCTAGTTAGTGCGTTTTGGATACCTACAAACGGATTAAGAGCACTTACATCCCAATCACTGCTCAGTGTTAAGTGTGCTCCAGCATCATATAAACTCTTAATAGGAATTAGTCTTTCTGATAATGCGTCTCCGACAAGCTCTGCTGTTTCAGGCCAGAATTCGGGATTAGTCCAAGTTCCAGCTACTTGAGCATCTGCTATTACATTTAGCTCAGCAAATCGTGCTAAATCCGCATCATTTACTATTTCTACATGAGTGATTCTATGTCTGGCTCCTAATTCTCCATTGGTATTTCTAGCAGCTTCTATGGCGTTCAAGGCTTCATGAACTCCTCGGTTTCCGATGGCGTGAATGTGAAAATCGAATCCTAAAGGTTCCAGTTCTGTGATGTATTCAGCTAGGCGAGCTTCTGAAAAGTAATTCAACCCTTGTTCAAAAGGCCAACCAAAATAATATACGTAAGGCTGATCAAGAGCTGCAGTACCGTTGGTTGTGATTCCATCTATGTATACTTTTATTTGATTTGTTCTTAAAAAATCATTTCCTGCATCATAGAATTCAGCTAAAATTTCTTGTTGTTCCACATCCTCATCATCAGGGTACATCCATAGGCCTAAATTAGTTCTAACTGTGAGTTCCTCATTATCATAAATTTCTTGCCAGATTTCAAGAAAACCTCTCTTCCAGTAGGTTCGCCCTTCACAAATAGAGGTAATACCATTACTAGCTAGTAGAGGTAAACCATATTCAGCAAGTCCATCATAATTTTGATTGTTTATTTCATCTGTAGAAGAAAGGGCGGCTTGATTGGCCCAATCTCCAGCATTATCTAAAAGCAAGCCATTTGGTTCGTTAGTAAACGGATCGAAAACGATATGTCCACCCACAGGATCTTCAGAAGTTTCATCTATCCCAAGTTCTTCTAAAGCAGCTGAGTTTACCCAAAACGAATGTGATGTTTCTTCCATTATAGCTACAGGAGTATTTGGGAAATACTGGTCAAGGACATCTTTAGGAACACCGTTATATTCAATTAAGGCATAAATAGAATGTCCCCATGCTGTGATCCACCCATTTGAGTTTGGTTGAGGGTCACAATCTACTAATTGCAACGCTAAATTTTCCACATTAAAATCCTGACTATTTAATATACATGAAGCAGAGGCTGATGAGCTGGCTTCCAATGGATGCATATGTACGTCATGTAAACCAGGCAAAAGTAGTTTTTCATACATGTTTTTAACTACAGTTTCATCACCTATATAATCTTCAGAACCATCGTCATTTCCAATATAACTGATTAAATTATCAGTAACAGCTATAGCAGTTTGAAAGCTTTGATCAGCATCAGCAGTATAAATTTTAGCATTGTAAAACACATAGTCGGCAGGTGACTGAGCGTTGCAATATAAACTTGCTAGAATGAGCGTAACTATTAAGAAAAATGGACGCATTTGGAGATTTTTAATTTGACCTTGAAATATCACAAAGTAAATATAGCCATTGAATAGTAAACCGTACTTTTGCGGCCAGATGAAAAATGAACTAGAAAAATTAAGCTATAGTCTAGGAGCCAATGTTGGTGCTAGTCTTAAAGCACAAGGTATTACGAATTTGGATATGGAGGTTTTTATGGAAGCTCTGAATGACCAAGTAGTTATAGGTGATTTAAAAATGAGTCAAGAGGAAATGGATGCATTTCTACAAGACTTTTTTGGTAAGAAACAAGCGGAACAAGCTCAGAAAGCAGGGGCGGAAGGTCAAGCATTTTTAGCTGAAAATTCAAAAAAAGACGGTATAACTGTTACTGATACTGGGCTTCAGTATGAAGTAATGCATGCTGGAACTGGAGAAACTCCTAAAGCCACAGATAGCGTGACAACACATTATCATGGGACTTTAATTTCAGGTCAAGTTTTTGATAGTTCAGTAGAAAGAGGAGAGCCAGCTACATTCCCTGTAAATGGAGTAATTCCAGGTTGGGTTGAAGCACTTCAACTTATGCCTGTAGGTTCTAAATGGAAGTTATTTGTACCTTCTGATTTAGCTTATGGTGATAGAGGAGCTGGTCAGCAAATAGGACCACACACAACATTAATTTTCGAAGTAGAGTTATTAGGAATCAACTAAATTTTACTTTCCAAATAAAGATTTAAGGCCTGAACATTCGTTCAGGCCTTTTTTATGTTTCGATGAATTTTCATTCTGTTTCATGATAATTGGTTAATTTGACAATCCTAAACCAAATTAATTATGAATCCTATTTTAAGAAATATACTAGCTGTTATAGCTGGAATAATAGTGGAGTTATTCATCAACGGGACTTTGGTGTCTGTTGGGGGACATTTTTTACCAATTCCAGAAGGGGTAGATCCAAATGATATCGAAAGTATAAAGGCTAATATTCATTTGTATTCTACCAAGCATTTTATAGCGCCTTTTTTAGCACATGCTATAGGAACTCTCGTAGGTGCTTTTGTAGCATGCAAAATAGCAGTTTCTTCTCATAAAATGTTAGCATTAGTAGTAGCTGGATTTCACTTTTTAGGAGGTTTAGGTATGTCTTTTCTGCTAGGGTTTGAACCTTTGAGCTTGACTTTAATAGATTTAATTTTTGCATATTTCCCAATGGCTATTTTAGCATGGAAATTTGCACATCCTTTAAAGTTTGCTGCCTCTAAAGAAAACGATGCAAACATAATTGACGGAAATATTTAACCGTCATTTTCTCGTGAGAATTTAAGGGTGTTTTAATCCGTTATTTCCCCATAAAATAAATTCTATGAAATACCTATTATCCGTTTTGTTCGCTTTTTCATTGGCTGCATGCCAATCTTCTGACAATCAATCTAGACCATCGGATCATGAATCGATTTCCAAGAAGGAGATAAATCTAGAAGGGAAGTCTAGAGCATACTTTGCCAGTGGGTGTTTCTGGTGTGTAGAGGCTGTTTTCGAAAGTGTAAACGGAGTAGAGGAGGTGTATAATGGGTATTCAGGTGGTCACTCAAAAAACCCAACTTACGAAGCGTCTAATACTGGATCAACAGGTCACGCAGAAGCTGTAGAAGTTATTTATAACCCAGAAGTAGTGAGTTTTGAGACTTTAGTAACGGTTTATTTTGGAAGTCAGAATATAGAACAGGTAAATGGTCAAGGAAATGATAGAGGAAGTCAATACCGTAGTATAGCCTTCTATCAGAATGACGATGAAAAGTTAATAATAGAGAAGCAAGTCAAAGCTTTGGAAATGGAAGGCTTTAAAGTAGGAAGTGAAGTAATGAAGTTCGAGAAGTTTTGGATGGGAGAAGAGTATCATCAAGACTATGAGGTGCTTCATCCAAATCATCCATATATACAAGCGGTTTCTATTCCTAGATTAAATGCGTTTAAAGCGAAGTTTCCAGATCTTCTGAAGTAGTTTGTTAATTCATTTCTACATCTTGATCTACTTGAAAATAAAAGCTCTTTCCAATAAGTAAAGCTTTTCCTTTCATAGTTCCATCTACTTTGAAATTCATAGATTGTGAGAACAAGCCACCTATCAATGTTTGGAGAATACCTCCACTCATATCTGTATAATCTCCTTCAATTTTAATGGTGTGAACTTCGTTAGATTTTTTTCCTAGAATTACCTTTCTTCTCAATTTAGCATCACCTACATCTTTATCATTTACATAGATGTCTGCGTCTACAGCTACTATAGAAACTTTGAAATTATTAGGGTTGAAGACTTTGATATCTACTTCAGCTTCTATTCCCTTGTCTGACATTTTCGTTATCCTAATATCTCTCACCTCTTGAACTTCTATATCTTGATAGATGTTACATGAAGAAAAAATAAGAGATAGAAGTGCTATAAAAAGTGTAATTCTCATACTTATTGCAACGCAGAAACTGTACCAGTTCTTACTTTTTTAATTCAGCATAATTCTGGAAATAAAGAGGGATAGTCTTTATTCCTTGAAAATAGTTAAACAAACCGTAGTGTTCATTAGGCGAATGGATAGCATCTGAATCCAGGCCGAATCCCATTAAAACTGTTTTTACATTCAGTTCTTTCTCGAATAATGCTACGATAGGAATACTTCCTCCGCTAGGCTGAGGAATAGGTTTTTTTCCATAAGTAGTTTCCATGGCCATACTGGCTGCTTTATACTCTGGTGTATCAGTAGGTGTTACGGCAGCTTCTCCTCCGTGATGTGGAGTTACTTTTACTGAAACACTTGCAGGTGCTATGGATTCGAAATGCTTTTGAAACATTTCCGTAATTTTTTCTGAGCTTTGGTTAGGAACCAATCTCATGCTGATTTTAGCGTAAGCTTTAGAGGCTATTACTGTCTTAGCTCCTTCTCCAATATATCCTCCCCATATTCCATTTACGTCTAGCGTAGGACGTACAGAATTTCTTTCGTTGGTAGTAAATCCAGCTTCTCCTTCAATGTCTTTAAGTCCGATAGATTTTTTATAATCACTTAAGTTGAATGGAGCCTTAGCCATTTCATCTCTTTCTTCTTGGCTAAGCACTCTTACATCATCATAAAATCCTGGAATAGTAATGTGCTTGTCCTGATTCTTTAATGTTGCTATCATTTCACATAACACATTAATAGGGTTAGGCACAGCTCCTCCGTATAAACCTGAATGTAAATCTCTGTTAGGCCCTGTAACTTCTACCTCTACATAAGAAAGACCTCTAAGTCCTGTACAGATAGATGGGATGTCATTGGCTATCACACCTGTATCAGAAACTAGGATTACATCACAGGCTAATCTCTCATGGTTAGCTGCTACAAATATCCCTAGATTTTCTGATCCGACTTCTTCTTCTCCTTCTATCATAAACTTCACATTGCATGGCAATGAATCGGTTTCTATCATCGTCTCAAAAGCCTTTACATGCATATACATTTGACCTTTGTCATCACAAGCTCCTCTGGCAAAAATGGCTCCCTCAGGATGAATGTCAGTCTTTTTTATGACTGGCTTATAAGGTGGAGAATCCCATAATTCAACTGGATCTGCCGGCTGTACATCATAATGACCATAAACGAGTACAGTAGGAAGGCTAGAATCTATAAACTTTTCTCCATAGACGATAGGATAACCAGCAGTTTCACAGATTTCCACGTTGTCAGCTCCAGCTTTAGTCAAACTAGCTGCTACGAAATCTGCAGTTTTCACTACATCTTTAGCATAAGCTGGGTCGGCACTTACAGAAGGAATTCTAAGTAAATCTAAAAGCTCTTCTAAAAATCTATCCTTGTTTTTTTCTATATAATCGTTGATCATGATTGACGTGTTTTGAGAACGCGAAGGTACAAATCTAAATGTCTTTTATCTTTGGATTTTATTAGTCACTTTATGCTATTTCTAAACTTTCTCACAGAAGTAGAAAAGGCTATTTTTGTCATTAGGGAAAATGAAATTTACAGATACTGAAATAGCGTTTAGAAGCAAGTCAAACGGCCAATTGAAAAAAGCTTATTGGCTTTTTAGAATGGTAGGCAATTCTTCGTTTACCAAGTTCGGGAAAGTCATGACCAACTTAGCTATCAAGCTGAGGTTACCAATGAATTGGATTATAAAGCCTACTATTTTTGAGCAGTTTTGTGGAGGAGAAACCATAGCAGAGTGTGCATCTACTACTAAAGTCTTGGATGAATACGGAATAGGAACGATCCTAGATTACTCGGTAGAAGGAAAAACATCAGAAGATGATTTTGATGCTACTATGGCTGAAATCAAAAGAACTGTAAAGGCGGCAGGAGATAATCATCACATTCCATTTTGTGTTTTTAAAGTAACAGGAATAGGCAGGTTTTCTGTTTTAGAAGCGGTGAATGATTTGTCTAAAGCTCAAGAAGCAGACATTTTAGAATTCAAGAAAATTAAGAATCGAGTAGATGAAATCTGCTCATTGGCTTATGAAACCGGAACACCTGTGTTTATAGATGCAGAAGAGAGCTGGATTCAGGAAACCATAGATAGGTTAGCTGAAGAAATGATGGCTACTTATAACCAAGATAGAGCTGTGGTTTATAACACGGTTCAGTTATATAGACATGACAGGTTGGATTACTTGAAGAGTCTACACGAGAAAGCTAAGAAAGAGAACTTTATATGTGCGGTTAAGTTGGTAAGAGGCGCATACATGGAGAAAGAAAGAAATAGAGCAGAAGAACGAGGATATGCTTCTCCTATCCAACCAAACAAGCCAGCTACAGATAAAGACTTTAATGCTGCACTAGATTTCTGTGTAGAAAACATAAGTGAAGTAGCTTTCTGTGCGGGAACGCATAATGAAGAAAGCTCGGCATATTTGGTTCAGTTAATGAAAACCAAAAACATTCACAACCATCATGAGCACGCTTATTTTGCTCAGCTTTATGGGATGAGTGACCACATTAGCTTTAATCTTTCTAACAAAGGCTACAGAGTAGCCAAGTATGTGCCGTATGGTCCTGTGAAAGAAGTTCTTCCTTATTTGATAAGGCGAGCAGATGAAAACACATCTATGGATGGTCAGATGGGAAGGGAGCTAGGGTTGATTAAGTCTGAGATGGATAGGAGAAAGAAAGCTTAAGTCCTATTTACAATCACACTCAAAAGTCTTATCCAATCTCTGCGCCATAGAGACTACGCTGCTGGAATCTTCTCTAAGGATAAATCCAAATTTGTAGTCAACAGAATCCCCTCTGTTGGATTGGATCACATAAGTTTTAGGATAACCTTTGGTTTGACTTTCTTCGAATAGCACATTACCATCTCCTTCGTCAGAGATGCAATATAAAATATCATCTAGCTCTAAGCCTTGGCATTTCATCAGACAGGAAGTAGAAGAAGAAACTTCAATATTGGCGTTATTCTCTCTAATCCATTTTTTCACTTGGTTTCCAGGAAGCCATTTACCGCATCCTCTAGGCCCAAACATCATAAAAACCAGTGCTAATCCTATTCCCATTCCTATGAGGTATCTGATTAATCTTTGGCTGAATTTCATAGTGCTACTCATGGTGCGAAGGTAGAAATTAGTAGGTGACTAAACTTTTATTCGTTGTGAAAAATTATACTAGTAATTGTGACGCTCACAGCTGTTGATTGATTCATTAATGATATCTTGCGGTGCAATGCTCAATGCCAAAAACATATCGTTTTCGTATGACGACCAGAACTCGTTTTCTTTCCCAGACTTTACGTGTGGGGCAGGAGAGAAGAGATTGATTCTAGGTGGTTCAGGAACTGGAAAAACTACTTATCTGCACCTGCTTACAGGATTACTCAGACCTAAAGCAGGGAGCATTGTTTTGGATGGGACAGATATTGCTACGCTTAATAGCAGAGAACTAGACCAGTTTAGAGGTAAAAACATAGGCTTGGTATTTCAAACCGCACATTTTATAAGCGCACTTACGGTAAAGGAAAATCTTAGAGTTCCGCTATGGCTTGGAGGAAAAAAAGTGAGTGATGAACGTATTACAGAATTACTAGAAAGACTTCAAATAGGCCATAAACTAAACTCTAGAATAAAGAATCTAAGTATAGGAGAAAGACAACGAGTTTCTATAGCTAGAGCGCTGGTCCATCAACCTAAAATTATCTTTGCTGATGAGCCTACGAGTGCGCTAGATGATAAGAATACTGAAAATGTAGTGGCGTTACTAGAAGAACAAGCAGCTCAGGAAGGAGCAGCTTTAGTGATAGTGACTCACGATACGAGGTTAAAGAGCTTGTATAAAAATATAGTAGAGCTATGAATAGTTTAGGATCTGTCTCTTATACACATCTCCGAGCCCACGAGACCTCTCTACATCT
>CAJXOV010000069.1 GCA_913057815.1 uncultured Flavobacteriales bacterium | reverse complement strand
TCTACACCTCTCTATTCGTCGGCAGCGTCAGATGTGTATAAGAGACAGAGTGAAAACAGGTTCTTTAGCGCCAAACATACTGATGAGGCTCACTTTTTTATTCAATATAATATAGCTTTCACTACTTAGGTCAGCATCACTACTGCTAGAGTTAAAGAAGTCGGTGTAGAGTATATAACAAGTAAGTGAAAGAAACAGGCCTATGGTCAACGTTAACGTCACCCCGGCTAGTGTGAATAATGGAATGTTTCTCTGCAATGCCTTTTTATACATCATAGAGTTAAGGATTTAGTGAAAATAGTAGTCTCTATAGAATCAAGCGATGTGAGAATTATTCCTGCATTGAGTTTGTCAGATTCTTCGATTATTAGATCTAAAGCGATTTTGGAATTCAAGGAATCTAAGTGACTGAAAGGCTCATCTAAAAGGAGCCATTTATAAGGTTGGCATAAAGAACGAATAATGGCTACTCGCTGCTTTTGACCGAAAGAAAGGGTTTTAGTTTTTTGATCTTTTAATTTTTGAATTCCTAATAAATCGAACATATTTGAAATTTCCAATTCAGACTTGTAGGAGGTTATTTCGTTTTTTAGATTAACATTTTCAAGAGCCGTTAAATGATCGAATAATTCTAATCCTTGAAAAACCATACTTAGATCTTCTTTTCTACGCTTGTTCCAAATTTCTTCAGAAGCATTTGTCATTGACTGCTCATTCATGCTTAGGATTCCATCATAATCTTTCCTTACTCCGTAAAGTATATTCAGAAGAGTCGACTTTCCTTTTCCCGAAGGAGCAGAAATTAGAATTCTCTCAGGAGTTGTAATTGACAGACTTGATTTATTCCACACTTCCGAAGCTGAAATATCATCGGCCTCTTTTAAAGGGTGAGGTATAACTTGTGATAGGTTTAAATTCATTTTTTCATTCGAGGATGACAAGATAATAAGGTATCTCTAATAAACCGCTTGTCTAAATGAGTATAAATCTCTGTAGTGGTAATACTTTCATGTCCGAGCATAGTTTGTACAGCTCTTAAATCAGCTCCTCCTTCTATGAGATGCGTTGCAAAACTATGGCGGAACGTATGAGGAGAAATTATCTTATCTATTCCTGCTAGTTTAGCCAAATCTTTGATGATCATGAAAACCATAATTCTACTTAAATGAGCGCCTCTTTTATTTAGAAACATAAAGTCTTCTTCTCCAGGCTTTATAACCATATGATTTCTCACTGCCTCAAAATAAATTCGATTGTACTTAATAGCACTATCTCCAATAGGAATTAGCCTTTCTTTAGATCCTTTTCCTTTTACTTTGATGTAGTTATCTTCTGGATAATAGTCTGATAGTTTAAGTGTAATAAGTTCAGATACTCGGAGACCACTGCTGTATAGAGTTTCCAGCATGGCTTTGTTTCTAGTGCCATGATTTGTACTTAAATCTATGGCTGATATCAATGTGTCTATTTCTTCTACAGAAAGAGTGTCGGGTAGTTTTCTTTGAAGCCGAGGAGATTCTAATAGGTGAGATGGATCATCTTTAATTTCATCTTCAAGGAGTAAAAATTTATAAAAACTTTTAATGGCAGAAATCATTCTAGCCTGTGTTCTAGCCGAAAACCCGACTTCAGAAATCCATCTAATATATTGGCTGAGATCGTTAAATGATAATTTAATAGGAGAGGAGGTAGGCTGAATTTCTGTAAAATAACGCTTTAATTTGTCGATATCGGAACCATAAGAAAGTACAGAGTTTTGACTGAGAGATCTTTCGATCTTTAAGTAGTTGATGTAACTCTTTATATATATTTCCCAAGTCATTTATTCTTTTTCATAACGTATATTTACGCTCTCGAATTTGATTTTAAATGAAAAACCCCCTGTGAAACAGAGGATTTTTCGGATTAATTTACCTAAACAAATTCAATAATAATTAACCAAAATTACCATGAACGCACTCCGTTGAGTGTTATGCTCTTTATTGGTACCACTTCTGCTTAGAAACCATTAAAGCTTCCTGTACCGTAATTCTTTCTCCATTATTGTACGCTGTAACAAATGGACCTTTTAATTTTTTAAATTCTGAATTGATGCTATTTCTAGCATCTCTAGCGCTTTTATATTCACTGTGAGTTCCAGTTACAAACTTTGTCCAACCTTCATGGTTTTCAGTTTGTATTTCATCTGTAAATCCGTGACTCTTTTTAAAAGTATTAGCTCCTATGTATTTATGAGTAGCAGCTAACTGAACTTTATAGTTAACTCCGTATTCTGGTTGAGGAGCGTTTGTAATCTCTGGCGTTACTTCTGAAGAGTTATCAGCTACTGAATTATCCTCTTCTCCTTGACCGACATTCTTTTCACTTTTTGTGGTAGTTGAATTATCTGCTGTACTTTCAGTGTTTTCACTGTTGACCACATTATCAGTCTCTGTTGAGTTTTCCTCTGTTGTACTTTCAGTGGATTCAGCAGGAGTTTCCGCTAGATCTTCACCACCACTAAAATCTCTAGAGCTAATCATTTCTTGATGAACAACAGGAACCTCTAAAGGTTGATTATCCATTACATAAGAAAATTTACCGTCAATAGTTGGAGTAGCGGATTCATTACCTACTATCGTATAAGTAACATTGTAAGAAGAATCACTCGGCTTTTCGAACCAAACAAATTTGATAGTGTTATCTTCAATAGTAGCTATAGATTCACCAGAAGAGTCTTCTTTGATTTCAAATCCAGTTGAAACTTCTTCTATGATTTTCGCGAAACCATCTGTTGTGACGTTTTCAGTAGTTAATTCGATGAAATACTCTCCATTTCCCATTGGAGTCATAATTCTGGTGCTAATTACATCACTTCCTTGTGTTGTAGAATTAGAAGAAGTGTTGTTATCCTCTGTACCGGAAGAATTGTCTACAAGGACATCTCCTATGTTTATTATTTGAGGAGATAGATCATAATCTACTCTTTCATTTTCTTTAATGTAAGAAAATTGACCCTCTATAACTTTAGAACCATTAACATTTGTGTTTGCTTCTAATTCATACTCTACTTGAAACTCTTGAGTATCTGGAAGTGTCATCCATATGAATTTAGCTTTTTGACCAGAAAAGGTAAACGATGCTCCGCTTTTCTTAATTGCACGTGCAGTTAGGCCGGCAGGAATCTCTAATTGTAACTTTGCAAAGCCCGTTACCTCACCCTTGTTAACATTTACGGAAACAATAGTCTTTTCACCTGGGTTTAGATTAGCTGGTAAGTTGTGATCTATTACTACACCATCTGCAAAAACAGCACTAAAAAAAAGAGCTATTGAACTGAAAAGTGTTATAAGAGAAAACTTGATCATTAACCTAAATTATATTCGTGTTCTAAATTGAGTTGTCAAATCTATAAGAACATGTGGCCCTTACTGAGCCACATTTCATCTATTGCAAACAGAAATTTGTGGAAATGCTCATTTCAACCTGTATTTGAGCTATGTCAGGCCATTCGGCTTAAGAGTGAGTTTTGAATTGTGGGGTTTTTGTGCGAAAAGGTCGATTAATCACTCTTTTAAAAAGATATTCAGAAGTAGTCTTATACTCTGAAAATTAGTTACTGGTAATTTTTGGCTACGTAAATAGCTTACGTGTTGGTGTCTTTTGTTTGCTCCTTAATTAATACAAATAAATTATGAGCACATTAAAGGAAATATCCAATCAGTTCAATTTAAATGATAATGAACTATTAGTCTTTCAACCAATAACTGAAAATTTTCATCCAATAGCATGGCTAGAATCTGTCGGTCAGTTTTTAAGGCACGATGATGGTACTAGCATTAATCCCAGTAATGATGGAAGGGACAGCGTTCTATTCGAGATGATTTAATTCTTATCTTGATAGTTCCATTTATATTATTTAAGACTTATATAATGAGAAAGCTTACAGTAAAAGATACCGCAACCTTTAAAAAAGTAAAACCTAAACTAAGAGGTGCACGCTTGGATTTTAGATGGAGTGTGAAAGTTTCGTGTGATGGACGAGAAAAGTTAATGACCGAACTAATGCAGTTTATTAGGGAAGAAAATCTTGTGCTATCAGGTTTTGGTGATGCTAGTTATAGCGGAATTGTCAGTAGTGATAAGGCAGTAGTTGTTCTGAGAAAGAAACTAATAAGGTTAGCCAGTTGGAAAAAAGAACACTCCGATAAATTCAACTTATTCAGAACAGGAAAAATTCAATGGGTTGATGATATTTTTTTCGAATGACTTACCATTTCCAGTGATAATGATTCTCGTAGTCGTACCATATTTTAATGTCATTCCTAAACGCTTCTAAGTTATCGATAGCGGTAACGGGAATTACACATATGGAACCGTGAGAGGTAAGGAATACAAATGAATCTTTCAGTTCATATACAATTCTAAAAATTTCTTTTTTCAGTTCTTGATAAGAATGCGCTGATTTCTCAGTAACCAAATCTTGAGTGATAGTTGTATGATTTTCACCTTCAAAAAGAGCCATGTGAAATTTCTCAATTGACTTGGCCATCATCTTTTCTCTCATAGACTTCACCCTGAAAAGTCCATAGATTAACAGATAAACTCCCATAATAAGCATGAATACTCCTATGAAAATATCGGCTGACATGTTATTCAATACTAAACGAGAAATGCCGAACAAAACACCAATCACTCCTATAATTGTTAACCTAATCTGAGACTTTTTTAAAGTGCTATTAGAGCCATACGTAATAAAAAGCATAGCATTGACAAAGTCTTGTTTACTGAGGTTGTAGGAAAAATTATACTCAGACATTAAATTCTCTTTAATCCTTCAAGAAGGTAATCCCATGATTTTTTTACAGAGCTAATCTGACACTTTTCATCAGGTGAGTGAGCTCCTCGAATATTAGGACCGAAACTGATCATATCCATTCCAGGATAATTGGTACTTAATATTCCGCACTCTAGTCCTGCATGACAAGCCATAACATTTGGTTCTTCTTCAAACATCTCTACATACAGCTTTCTCATCATTTCCACTAAATCAGATTTAGGAGCAGGAGTCCAACCAGGATACGAACCACTTAAGTCAATGCTAAATCCAGCAGGTTCGAAAGAAGCACTTAATGCATTAGCTAAATCAAATTTTTCAGAGTCTAATGATGAACGAGTAAGACAAAGGATTTCAAATTTCTCTGAAGTAATAGTCACTTTGGCTAAGTTGTTACTAGTTTGAACCAAGTCTGGAATATCAGGACTCATTCTGTATATTCCATTGAAGCTAGAGTAAATTGCAGAAAGAATCGAATCTTGTGCTTCAATTGAAATAACCTCAGAACTATTTTCGATTTCCTCAAACTCAATAGAAAGACCAGAATCATTTGAAGAGTATTCATTTTTAATAGTGCTAGCTACAGATGTAAACTCCTTTTTCCAATTTTCTAATTGATCATTAGGAACACACACTTTAGAAAAGCTTTCACGAGGAATCGCATTTCTCAGTCCACCTCCAGTAACCTCACTGATTCTTAAACCGAAAGATTCTCTCATTTTCCAGAGCATTCGATTCATTATTTTATTGGCATTCCCTAATCCTTTGATTATGTCCATCCCAGAATGTCCTCCATTCAGTCCATTTACAGTGATTTTGAACGCTGTAGTTTCTGATGGAGTAGATTCCATAGCAGGCGTTCTAAATGCAGTCACATCTATTCCTCCTGCACATCCAATAGTGATTTCGTCATCATCTTCAGTGTCTAGATTAACCATAATCCTTCCTTCTAAAATCCCTCCCTTTAGTCCTAAGGCTCCTGTCATTCCAGTTTCCTCATCTATAGTAAATAATGCTTCTAAAGGTGGGTGGTCTATGTCTGATGATGAAAGAAGAGCCATTATCATAGCTACACCTATTCCATTATCTGAACCTAGTGTAGTTCCTTTGGCTTTCACCCAGTCACCTTCTATAAACATGTCTATTCCCTGCGTTGCAAAGTCAAAATCAACATCCGAATTTTTTTGATGTACCATATCAATATGGCCTTGCATAATAACTATAGGACGATCCTCAAATCCTTTGCTCCCTGGTTTAATGATGAATACGTTTCCTACTTCATCTTTAAAAGTTTTTAGTCCAAGTCCGTTTCCGAAGTCCATCATAAACTGGATAACTTCTTCTTCTTTCTTACTGGCTCTAGGAACTGCATTTAGGTCTGCAAAGTGGTTCCATAATACTTTAGGGTCTATATTTCTTACGCTCATGACATGTCTATTTTACGATGGTAAAAGTATCATCTTACTTGAGAAAAGACTCAAGATTTTGAATTTGATTTTCAGCAGAAGGATCTACCGAGATGACTGAAAATTTAGGTTCGGCATATTCTGACACGCTTACCATAATAAAGCTGTCGTTCACACCGTCTCCCATTCCGTTCGCTATTAGGTGAATATGGTTGTTGGGTTTTGTGTAATTAATATCCGAAGCCCATGATCCAGCACCTACATCACCGGCAAAAAAGTAAACTTGGTTTTCCAAGTTTTTAAAAAGAGGAAGGACTTCTGTTTTAAAATTTGAAACGGGATTTCTGCCTTCTTCTGAATTTACATGCAAGTATCTTGGATGGTCATCTGGATTGAACCAAATTACTTGATGAGTATAAATAAAGAAATTCTTGGCTTCATCTTTATTCTCATTTATAGTGTTTTTGAGAAATGTAAGTTGTTCACCTGTGATATTCCAACCATCTAAATTGGCATCAAGTATAATATGCAGGTCAGCTCCTTTTTTAAACGAATAATAACTTTCAGGGAAATATTTATTTAAATTCTCCTTATTCTTATAGTCATGATTCCCTCTAGCTAAATGATATTCAGCAGGAAGCATGTCTAGATCTTCAATAAGAGCTAACCATTCTTCATCAGTACTTCCTTTAACTGCATCTCCAGTCAAAACGCCAAAACTTAAATCTTCATACGACCTTATATTTTCAAACTTATCTTTAAATTTCGAATATGCTCCTAATTCATTGTTTCCAGGTTTTCCGTACAAATGTCCGGCTACATAAAATGAGTATTGCTCTGTCTTTTTTGCGCAGCTGCTCATTATAATGGCTAAACTTATAAAAAGTAAACAGTTTTTCATAAGGCCAAATTTAATCATTGAACGAAAGAAACGGTTTAATTTGTAGTTATATGAATTCTATTTTTATCGATATCTGGAGAAATCACTTATCTAAGATTGTTTTAGTTTTTTGTGCTGTATTTATTATAGGTCAAAGGTTTAGTAATATTACTGAGAAAGAGATTTCATGGGATGTACTTGGATACTATACATACTTACCTGCAACTATAATTTATGATGATTTTTATTTAGAGGATTTATCATGGTTAAAAAAAGAAGTTGAAGAAAGAGACTTGAGTGGCACTCTTTATTTTATTAGTGAGAATAAGGAGGGAGAGCCAATGTATTTTTTTATGATGGGAATGGCTATTGCATTTCTACCTTGGTTTTTAATCGGTCATGCTATAGCATTAGGGTTTGACTATCCACCCACTGGTTTTAGTCCTCCTTATGTATATGCTCTAATTACTGGAGCCGTCTTTTATACTCTTTTGGGTATGTTTTTTTTAAGAAAAATATTAAAAAAGTTGTTTTCTGATCATTTAGCAGCCTTAATAATAATTGTCATTTATTTCGGGACCAATACCGTTCATCATCTAATCGCTAAAGATTTGGAGACTGTAAATGTGCTGTTCTTGCTTTCTACAATAGTAATTTGGAATACTATAAAGTGGCATGAGAATTTTAAGAGAATAAATATATTCTTTATCAGTATGGCTATTGGTCTTATGATATTGGTAAAGCCTAGTGAAATTTTAGTAGGTCTTTTTCCTTTGTTTTATGGAGTTAAAAACTTTAACTCTCTCAAGGAGAAGATAGTACTTATCGTAAAACACAGGAATGTCTTTGTAGTCGCTATCGGGATAGGAATTTTGATTTTATTACCTCAAATGCTTTATTGGCATCAGCTTACTGGGAGTTTAATTTATGATTCGTATAATAACCCAGGAGTAGGATTGGATTGGGCCACTCCTTATATAACAGAAGTTCTATTCAGTTTTAAAAAAGGGTGGTTCATTTATACTCCAGTAATGATTCTTTCAATAGTCGGGTTCATATGGATGTTTAAGGAAAATAAGAAGTTGTTTTGGCCTTCTATAATCTACTTTTTATTGTCGTTTTACTTGATGAGTTCTTGGACAGAATGGTGGTATGGGTCAAGTTTTTCATGCAGACCGATTATCACACTTTATCCCATTCTAGCCATTTCCCTTGGTTACTTTTTTAAGAGTTTGGCTAACGCAAAACAATTGGTGAAGTACACTTTTATGGTCTTTATAGGACTTTGTATTACACTGAACCAATTCCAATGGTGGCAGTTTAGAAACTACATCCTTCACGACTTTAGAATGACTAAAAAGTATTATCAAAAAGTATTTCTTCAAACATCTGCTAATTCATCAGATAAAATTTTACTAGACTATAAGCCTGATTTTTCTGGTGAAATAGGAATGATAGAACAGTTTAAAAGAAAAGATTGGTTAAGCGTAGATTTTTCAAATCCACTGTCCCAAATCAAAGTTGAGAAAATTAAAAAGCAGGATAATGACTGTCTCTTATACACATCTCCGAGCCCACGAGACCTCTCTACATCT
>CAJXOV010000068.1 GCA_913057815.1 uncultured Flavobacteriales bacterium | reverse complement strand
GAGATGTAGAGAGGTCTCGTGGGCTCGGAGATGTGTATAAGAGACAGGTACTCTTGAGTTTGGGAACTCGGAAACGAAAACCATAACCCTTCTAGACCTTCAAGGGAGAATAATAAGAGAATGGGTAGATATTAATGAGGCGGAAATAGAAATTGATAGAAAAGAGTTAACCGCAGGGAATTACCTTGTGAAAATTCAATTTGAAGGATTTCAAAAATCGATTTCTCTAATAGTAAAGTAATTTAAAAACAACAGATAATAGGGGGAGCCTAATTTCGGCTCCCCTTTTTATCATTAACCCTCTTATGGTCAGAATGTAATAGGATTGTTTGTCTTTAGAAGTAAGATTGTTTACTTTTAAAAAACCTTAAGCAGACTATTATGAAAACATCTATTTATTCCATTTTATTTGTACTTATAGCTGGTCTTTTCCAATCATTTTCTGTATCTGCTCAATCAAATGATAATTGCATTGATGCCATAGCTATAAGTTGTGGAGAAACGCTATTTGGGTCTAATGATGGTGCCACAGTTGGAGATGAATTATTAGCTATTGAATGTGTGGTTTCTCTTGAAGGACCTGGAGTATGGTATTTATATTCTTCAACCGGACCTGAGGAAGTCACTTTTAGTACATGTGGCTCTGCGTTTGACACAAAAATTAATGTTTATAGTGGCTCCTGTGGAGCTTTCATATGTGCCGGAGGAAACGATGATGACTGCGGATCTCAATCCAGTGTAACTATAATCACATCTGCCAGTGCTACGGATTACCTTATTCATATTTCGGGCTGGAATGGAGCAACAGGCGATTTTGATTTAGCTGTGACTTGTGAATTACCATCATGCATACCTCCAGCCAATGACATGTGCAGTTTTGCAACGCAAATAATTGATGCTATCCCGTATTTAGCTGACAATGCCTGTGCTCAGCCAAACGATGTAAACCCTGCCTGCTCTGGGTTTGGAGATGTAGATGGAGTTTGGTATACTTGGAATTCTGGAGGATATAGCGCGTGTGTTTTAGATTTTAGTCCTGCGTCTATTACTAGTCCAGGAGATTCAGCGGCAGTTAATCCTTCTGTAGCCATTTATAGCGGAGGATGTAATAATCCCGTTGAAATTACCTGCTTTAATGGAGATGTGAATGAGGTCATAACAGACTTAATTCCAAACACGGAGTACTATTTTTTGATATTTACAGATGACGATGATGAACAAGGCCAATTTGACCTTCAAATCACCGGAGGAAACTCCGGATGCACCATTTATGGAGCGTGTAATTTTGATTCACAAGCAAATATAGATGATGAGTCTTGCGATATATCTTGTTTAGGGTGCACAAATATAAATTCACTAAACTATGATGGCCCGGCCATAGAGGATGGAGGAATTCTGACGGATGATGGTTCGTGTGTGGTTGTTCCTTGCGGATATAGCTGCCCAGAAAGGAATAGTTTCTGCTACAATAACAACTCGAATGAAATTTATAACTTTTATGAAAACACGCCCGGTGCTGGCATCGCGCTCGAAATAGTGAGCGGATTCATAGAAGTTGGTTGGGATGAGATATTAATTTATGATGACATTAATGCACAAGGAAACATACTGAATGAAGTCGTAGATGGTGATTTATCTGGGTTGCTTTTTTCGAGTGCCGGGAATATGTCTATTCAAATATTAAGTGATGTAAGCACTTCTTGTTCCTCTGAAGGTTGGGAAGAACTAGAGGTAGAGATCTATTGTGGCTTTTATGGGAGTTATTATCCGTATTGTTTTTCACTCTGGAGTAATAACTATGACCCGTCTTTACCAGATTGTTCAGGAGTCCTTGGTGGATCAGACAGTAATTGTTGTTTGGGAATAGACTATGAAGGCTGCGCAGACCCTGATGCCCTCAACTATGCCGATTATCCAGTTATGGATAACGGAACATGTTGCTATGAAAACTTTGTAGAGATTGAATTAGAAAACATCGGTAACCAGGGAGCAGCTGAATTCAACATCTTTGATGAGTCAATGAGTTTAGTAGGAATAAGTGAAATAGAATATAGATGTAATAAAACAGGCTCTATATGTTTAGAGCCACAGTGTTATACTATTACATTTGAAATGGGCTCTAATCCAGAGAGTTTTGGGTTAAAGATTAAGGTAAATGATGAAGTAATCATTAACCATGAGGCAGGTACTCTTCACCAAGATTTGGAATTCACATTAGATATTGGTGGTGGTTGTGCATCTGCAGGTTGTATGGATGAAGCAGCGTTAAACTTCAATTTGGAGGCTAGTTTAGATTGTAATGGAGTTAGCGGAGGAGGAGATGTTGGTTGTTGCATATACGGTCCGATCAACCCGGGCGACTATAATAATGATCTTCAGGTAAATGTATCTGACTTAGGAGGGTTCCTCGGTGATTTTGGGTCTGAATCTGTTTACGGAGATTTTGATGGAGATGGTTTTGCATCGGTGGCTGATTTAGGTGGATTCCTAGGAATTTTCGGAACTTCATATTAATAGTATAAAAGAAAATTTAAAGCGTTGCAATGAATAACTCAGACTCTAATAAAAGAATCAGCACTATTTCTAAATTAGTTATTTACTCATTTTTAGTGGCTTTTATTCTCCTGCCTGAAAGTGTTAATGGACAGTTAAATAGAATTCATTTAGAAGAAACAATTCTGACTTCAGGTACCGTAGCCGGTATGACAAATTACAGGATTTTTGCAGAAGCTACAATGGTTACTGATCAAGTCGACAGAGTATTTGGTAGCTCTGCCTGTCCGACCAATATTAATGCTTTAGATAATCCATGGTACGTTCATGCTGTTGCTGGAGATATTGAATCTAGTTCGATTAATACAATTTTCTTCGGTTTTGGTCTTCCAGAAATATTGCATACGACAATATTAACAATAGGTACAGGTGCTATTGGTTACTTAGGAGTGCCTTTAGCTGAAGATGGAGATGGTGCTTTAGCAGGTCTAATTGTTGCCTCTGACGGATTAATTCCTTTACCAGGTGGGTCTTCCGGCATTACTTATTTGGATGCTACTGACCCTTGGTCAGTTATGGCAGGTGGAGGTAACCTTGTTATAAATAGTGTAGCGGGCGGTACTTGGTTTACTACAGGAGGAACTAATGCATTAGGTTACGGAGTAAATAATTCAGTGTTATTAGCCTCACTTACTACTGCTGGAGATATTTCTTTTAATCTTTCTGTAGGAACTCAAGAAGCATTAGGTTCTATTGATTACCTAAGTTGTTCTGATAACATTGATAACTTAATATACCCATTAACTGGATGTATTGATGTTGCTGCATGTAACTATAATGCATTTGCTGATATTGATCCACTTGCTGATCAGTGTGTGTATGCATTAGGTTGTGATGAATGTGTTGGTTCTGCTACAGATGGAACAGGAACATTAATAGATAATCCAGATGTTGGAGAACCCTGTGATGATGGGGAACCAGGCACTGTAGGAGATGTGGTTCAGCCCGATTGTATTTGTACAGGTGAGATATTAACAGTCGATGATTGTTCTAGCGCGATTGCAATGACACTTGATGGGGGAACAGTAGTAGGAGATAATACAGGAGCAGGAGACCAAAATGATCCTGATGCTCCTGGAAATGAAGAATTAACTGTTGAAGGTGATCTTGCTCCTGTTGGTTTTTGGGGAACTGATGGAGATGATGGAGATGTATGGTTCTCTTTCGTAGGTTCTGGAGGTCTTGTAGATATTGAGACTTTTGATATTGGTGGAAGTGATGATACTCAAATAGCTTTATATTCTGATTGTGCTGGAACTATTCTTGCTGCAGATGATGATAATGCTGCTACTGGAGGAAACTTCATGTCTCAAATTAGCGCATTCTGTGCTGAAACCAATGTAATATATTATGTAGAAGTAGAGGGTTGGAATGGAACTGAAGGGACATTCAATATTGAAGTAAGAACATCTACTTCTGGACCTGCTACAGTTTGTGATGATGAAACGGCTGTTAACTTTGTAATACCCACATTCTGTGATATTGTAAATAATGGAACTTGTATATTTCCACCAGCCAATGATACTTGTGCTACTGCTGAGGCTTTGGCTACTAACGGCACACCTGTAACTGGAGACAATACAGGTGCTACAGCTACTCCAGATGATTTCGGAAACGATGTTTCTCCGGATGTTTGGTATTCTTTCATAGGAACAGGTAACAAGGTTGATATAGAAACATTTGGTAATGGAGGCATGACTGATTCCAGAATTGCAGTTTATGGAGGCCTTTGCGGGTCAACTTCCTTAGATAGTGATGACGATAATGGAGGGGGTGCCATGTCTCTTATTGCTGATTTTTGCACAATTCCAGACCTTGTTTATTACATAGAAGTCCAGGGGTTTAACGTCCAAAACTCTAGTATAGGGTCTTTTGAAATTTCTGTTAATGACAATGGCCCAGATTATTATTGTTCAGATCCTGGTATGCTCAACTACGAGCCTTTTCCTGGACCTTGTCAAATTGAAAATAACAATATTTGTTGGTCGTTTGAGCCTAATTGCTTGGACCCAGAAGCCTTAAACTATTATCCAGCTGCCGAATGGGACTGCCATATAGTAGTTGGTGGGAATAACACCTCCTGTTGTATTTACCCTGCTTCGAATGATTTATGTACAAATGCGATAGGTCTCATTGTAGATGCTGCTGCGGTAACCGGAACAAATCAAAATGCTTCTCCTACTTCTACTGATACGGGAAATGCTGGTGCGCTAGACGTGTGGTATTCATTTGATGGTGCTGACGGTCTTGTAGATATTGAAGTGTTTGGTAATGGCGGAATGACAGATTCATACCTAACTATTTATGACGGTTGCAGTGGAGCTGCTTTGGGTTTTAATGACGATGAGCCAAGCGCAACGGGTAATTTCTCACTAGTAGAAGGATTGTGTACTGAATCTGGCACTACCTATTTAGTGGAAGTACAAGGGTTTGGAACTTCCGGTGGAAGTGTAGGGTCATTTGATATTTCTGTCGTCACATCCTCAGTTTCTCCTACCGTGTATTGTTCTGAACCAGGCGGTTTGAATTACTTAGCCAATCCTACGGCTTGTGATATACTTAACGAAGATTTGTGCCCTTACATATTTACTGATTGTTCAAGTGCGGAATTAGTAATTGTCGATGCTGCTGCTATTTCGGGAAATAATACTTTTACTCTAGACGAAAACTTTGGAAATGAACCTACCTGTTTCTTAAACGATGGTGCCGGAGGCGGGGATGTTTGGTTCTCTTTTGTGGGGACAGGAGGATTAGTAGACATACAAACATTTGAGGGAACAAATAATGACACTCAAATAGCCATTTATAATGATTGTAGTGGATCTCTTCTAGAATGTAACGATGACATAGGTGGAGGCAACTTTATGTCACTAATAGAGGGGTTCTGTTCCCATTTTGGAGTTACATATTATATTGAAGTAGAAGGGTATGGTAATATTGAAGGCACTTTTGATATTTCTGTGGTAACGTCTTCTGTTTTTCCAACAATATATTGTTCTGAACCAGGAACTCCAAATTATCTGGCTAATCCCACGATATGTGACATAGAGGACAATGACACATGTCCTTGGGTTCAAAATGACTATTGTACAAATGCTGAACCCATAGTTGTTGATGGTTATATACCTGATGGTAATAATTCTTATGCTGATTCTGATGCCGATGCACCAGGCACATCTTCTGGTGCTCCCAATGTATGGTATTCTTTTATAGGCACTGGTTATTCTGTGAATATTGAAACTCACGCAGGTACTTTAAATGACACTCAAATAGCCATTTTTGATGACTGTGGAGGAAACGTCTTAGCTATTGACATTGATAGTGGAGAAGGCCAGATGTCATTGATTGAAAATTTTTGTACTGAAGTTGGACAGGAATATTTTATTGAAGTACAAGGCTGGAATGATTGGGAGGGCACGTTTTCAATTTCCATAGAAACAGCATTATTATCATGTAATAACTCATGTGAAGAACCTTTAGTCTGGGATCAAATAGATGCTGATTCACCAGATTTAGGAATAAATGAAGGAGTTTGGGTTTTAGGCAATAGTCCTAATATGATAATTGAAAGTTTAACGGGTGATAAACTTAAAGTACGCACCTATGCTGAGTGTGGTATAGAAATTAATTGTGATAAAGAATGTGCTGAGCTGATTCACGGAGCATCAGGACTCATGTACGTTACCAGTCTTCAGGGACTTTCGTTTTCGGTGAGGCTTTCAGATTGTTCTACATTTTGTGATCCTTCCATATGTAATGATCCAACAGCTTGTAATTTTGACTCCAATGATATAGGAATAGGTGGCTTAGAATTATGCAAGTACAATTGTTGTGTAGATGAAACAGCATCTAACTACCTTGAAAACTGTTATGATCTTGATGAGTGTTATTATAATTTACCGGGAGATTACAATTATGACCAAGCTTATAACATTGTAGATTTTGCTGGTATATTATCCGAGTTTGGGCAGAGCTGCTCAAACTTAACAGGAGACTTCAATCAAGATAATGCTGTAAACGTAGATGATGTTTCTCTCTTTTTAGCTGTATTCGGGACCACATATTAAAGCCTAACTTAATTTTGGCACAAGCTTTGAGTTCTCATATAGTATGAAAGAAAAAGCCATCATATTAATCGCCATTTTAACCGGAGCACTAAGCTCAGCTTTTGGTCTGGTCCCAGTAGATATTGCTACGCACGGAAGTCTACCAGAAATAACAAATTCAGCTTTTAAACCAGGCGAGAAACTTACTTATAGAGTACACTATGGTATTATAGATGCAGGAGAGGCAGTTCTAGAAATCAAAGACAGCCCATATACTTTTGAGAACAGAGATGCATATTATGCTGTGGGCACAGGAAAGAGTTTAGGAGCTTTTGACCTTTTCTTCAAAGTAAGAGATAAGTATGAAACGTATATAGATAAGAAAGGAGTCTTCCCGTGGTATTTTAAAAGAAGAGTAGATGAAGGTGGATACAAAATCAGCCAAGATTATACTTTTGACCATTCTGAAGGTGAAGTGTCTACCCAGAAAGAGGAAACACATGAAATTCCTATGGGAGTGCAGGATATGATTTCAGCATTCTACTATGCTAGAACGTTCGATTTTTCTAAAATCAAAAAAGGAGATATTTTCGAAATACCAACATTTGTAGATGACGAATTATTTAATCTGAAAATAAAATATCAAGGAAAAGAAACGATAAGAATTAGAGACGGAAAATTCAAAGCCTTAAGGTTCGTGCCTGTATTACAAGAAGGAAGAATTTTTAAAGATGAAGAAGACCTTAATGTTTGGATTTCGGATGACAATAACAAAATACCTCTGTTAGTTAGATCTAAGCTAGTAGTGGGAAGTGTAAAGATGGAGCTCACGGATTACACAGGATTAGCACATAAAATTTCGAAGGTTAAATAAGACCTATTAACATAAAAATAAGGAAGACCATTCAGTTTTGAATGGTCTTTTTTTATGTTGATAACCTAAGTGCAAAACTAATTTTTGGAGGTTCAAATTCGGGTTGTGGGTTGTGTAACAAATCAATAATTTGCCAGTCCAATCCTAGCTTTATGGAACTTAAGGAAGAAATAGTCAAGAAAGTACTCTTACTGCAGCAAAAGTATGCTGCCATGGGTCAAGATCTTGAGTCCTATTTAGACGGGCTGCTGCACGCAGACTACCTTACTTATTGGGATTACATCCATTTAGACACTTTACTTTCTCTCCAAACCCCGCGAACTTCTTTTCCTGATGAAGAGATATTCATCATGTATCATCAGATTACAGAGCTCTATTTTAAGCTCACCCTACATGAAATGGAACAGATAGTAGCCCATAAGGAGCTAACAGGGAAGTTTATGACTGCAAGGTTAAAAAGGGTAAATAGTTACTTCCAAGCATTAACTACCAGTTTCGAGATAATGGTAAACGGAATGGAGCGCGAACAGTTCTTAAAGTTCAGAATGTCATTATTACCCGCTAGTGGTTTCCAAAGTGCCCAATACCGGTTGATAGAAATATATAGTACTCACTTTAGAAACCTAGTTCAGGCAGAAAGTCGAGAGAAATACGCGTCAGATTATTCTGAAAAAGATCTAGTAGAAATGTATGAAGATATTTACTGGAAAAAAGGGGCCACCGAGCTGTCCTCTGGGAAGAAAACGTTGACCTTAAATCAGTTTGAAGAAAAATACACGGAGACTCTGTTGGGCACGGCAGAAAGGTGTTATAGAGCTAACATACTTCACTGTTATACAGTTTTACCTGAAAGTGAAAAGGCTGATTTAGACTTAATAACTCAACTAAAATGGCTAGACGTTAATGTCAACATAAATTGGCCCCTAAGTCACTATAAATCTGCCGTTAAGTATTTACAAAAGAACCCAGTAGATATAGCTGCTACAGGCGGAACTAATTGGCAGAAATACCTACCCCCAAGATTCCAGAAACGTATATTCTTTCCTGATATCTGGTCTGAGCAGGAAAAAGAGGATTGGGGTAAGAGTTGGGTAGAAGAAATCTTACATCAAACGAACTAATTACCCGCATTTAAACGTATAGTAAAAGTAAACCAGAAAAAATCACATGAAGAAAGTCTTTTTAATAGCCTTAGCGGCAGTATTAGTAATAGGAGCTGTCTCTTATACACATCTGACGC